>NZ_JBSVXG010000221.1:0-9301 GCF_054070595.1 Pseudomonas sp. SDO55104_S430
CACAGGGTTCGGGGGTGGACACAGAATTTGTGCACGACGTCGATCAACTGTGGGAGCGGGCTTGCCCGCGAAGGCGTCAGTCCAGCCACCGCAATGCTAACGATCACTCAACAACCGATACCCCACCCCCGCCTCGGTCACGATGAACCGCGGCTTCATCGGATCATCCGCCAGCTTCTGACGCAAATGCCCGACTACGATCCGCAGGTAATGGCTGTCCTCGGTATGAGTCGGCCCCCAGATGTCCTTGAGCAGTTGCTGCTGGGTGATGACCCGCCCCGGATGGCGCGCCAGTTGCGCCAGCACCGCGTATTCCTTGCGGGTCAGGGCGATTTCGTTGCCGTCGAGCAATACCCGGCGATAGGCCAGGTCCACCGTCAGCGGGCCGAAATTCAATGCCGCTTGCTGGGCCTCGCCCACCGGCGCCTGGCGTAGCAACGCACGAATTCGTGCGAGAAACTCCTGAATGCCGAAAGGCTTGGTCACATAGTCGTTGGCGCCACCATCCAGCGCCTCCACCTTCTGCCCTTCTCCGGCGCGCACCGAGAGCACCAGCACCGGCACCGTCGACCATTCGCGAAAATTGCGCAGCACCTGCTGGCCATCCATGTCCGGCAGTCCGAGGTCGAGCACCAGCAGATCCGGTTTGTTCAGCGCCGCCTGGGCCAGCCCTTCGCTGCCGGTTCCGGCTTCCAGCACTTTGTAGCCTTGGGAAGCGAGACTGATGCGCAGGAATTTGCGGATCTGCGGTTCGTCGTCGATGACCAAAATGGTCGCGGTCTGGCTCATGGATTCACATCGAAATGAAGAAGTGGCAAGAGAGTAACGCAAGCAGGATCAGGCTTCACTTTCATTGCCGTCCGAGTAGCCAGGCTGAGCCTGCAACGGCAAGTGCAGGGTGATGCAGGTGCCGCGTCCTTCGATGCCGTCCTCGACGCTGATCCGCCCGCCATGGGCGCCGACCATGCCCTGACAGATCGCCAGCCCGAGCCCGGTGCCCTGCCCGCCCCGATCCCCGCGGGCGGCGGTGTAGAACATGTCGAAAATCTTCGCCCGGTCCGCCTCGGGAATCCCCGGCCCTTCATCGCTCACCGAGAAAAACAGCTCGGCGTCATTAGCTCCGGCGCGCAATTGCAGGCGACCGTGAGGCGGGGAAAAGCGCGCGGCGTTTTCCAGCACGTTGACCAACGCCTGCTCGATCAGCGCGGCGTGGACAAACAGCAGCGGCAGCTCGGCCGGGACCTCGGCGCTGACCTGCAACGGCGCCAGCACCGCGCGCAGGCGATTGAGCGCGCTGCCGACGATGTCCGCCGGCGAGACCCAGTCCCGCGCCAGCTTCAGCGCGCCATGGCCGAGACGGGTCATGTCCAGCAGGTTCTGAATGTAGCGGTCGAGACGTTCGGCTTCATCGCGGGTGCCTTCGAGCAGCTCGCGGCGATCCTCCAGCGGGATCGCTTCGCCCAGCGCCAGCAGGCTGTCGATGCTGCCGCGCATGGAGGTCAGCGGCGTGCGCAGATCGTGGGACACCGAGGCCAGCAAGGCGCTGCGCAGTTGTTCGGTTTCGCCGTGCAGCCGCGCCGCTTCCAGGTCATCGGCCAATTGCGCACGGGCCAGCGCCTGGGCCAGCGGCTGGCTCAGGGCCGTCAGCAGGCGCCGGCGCTGCCCGCTCAGGGTCTGGCCTTCCCGGGCACAGACACCGAGCAGCGCCAGCGGGCCGTCCTCCACCGACAGCGGCCACCACCACCAGCGTCCGAACGGCAGCGTGCCGGTGCCCGCGCCCGCCGGTTGGTCGTGTTGCCAGGCCCAATCGGCGGCGGCGCGCTCGGCTTCGGTGAACTCCAGCGGGCCACCGGTTTCGACTTTCCAGCCGCTGGGACCGTCGCGGTTGAGCAGGCACAACTGCAGGTCGCTCCAGCCGTTGAGGTGCTGGGCGGCGGCGCTGACCACGGCCTGACGGTCGGTGGCGGCGGTGAGTTTGCGCGACAGGTCGAGCAGTTCGCTGGTCTCTTCCTGGGTGTCGCGCAGGGCCTGCAATTGCCGGCGCTGGCGCGCGGCGAGATTGCCGGTAAGCGCCGCCATCAGCAGGAAGAACAGCAAGGTCAGCACGTCTTCCTCGCGCTGGATGCTGAAGGAGAAATTCGGCGGGATGAACAGGAAATCGTAGGCGAGGAACGAGAGTGCGGCGCAGGCCAAGGCAGGTCCGAGGCTGCTGCGCACGGCCACCAGCAACACCGCGGCAAGGAAGACCAGGGAGATATTCGGCAGTGGCAAGGCGTGGGCCACCACCCAGGCCAATGCGCTGGCCAATACCGTCGCCACCACCGCCAGGGCGTAATCGAACCACACCAGCGGCTGCATCGAGCGCTGGCGTGGCGGGTGCTGTTCGTGATCACTGTCGAGGACGTTGATTTCAAGGCCCTTGGCATTGCGCAGCAAGCGCGCCGCCAGGCCTCCACCGAACAGACGCCTGCGCAAACGTGTTCGGGATTGACCGACCAGAACGAGGGTCGCGCGACGTTCGGCGGCATGCTGGATGAGGGTTTTCGCCACCTCGCCGGCCCGCAGCAGCACCACTTCGCCGCCGAGGCGTTCGGCCAGTTGCTGGGCGCTTTGCAGGCGCAGGCGCGACTGCTCGTCTGCGCCGCTGCCGTTGTCCACATGCACCAGGCTCCACGGCAGATGCCGGCGCTGGGCGACGCGGCTGGCATGCCGCACCAGCCGTTCGGCCTGGTGATCGCCATCGACGCCCACCAGCAAACGACCGCGCACCGCAGGCGCCGCCTGACCGAGCTGGCGATAGTTCTGGGTCAGATCGTTGTCGACCTGGGCCGCCGCGGTCTGCATCGCCAGCTCGCGCAACGCGGTGAGGTTGGTCTGGGTGAAAAACGCATCGATCGCCGCCCGCGCCTGCTCCGGCACGTAGACCTTGCCGTCACGCAAACGCTCGAGCAGCTCGCGCGGTGGCAAGTCGATCAGCAGCAGCTCGAAGGCTTCCTGCAGCACCCAGTCCGGCAGGGTTTCGCGCACCTGCACGCCAGTGATGCCGCGCACCTGATCGTTGAGACTTTCCAGGTGCTGGACGTTGACCGTGGTGTAGACGTCGATCCCGGCGGCGAGCAGTTCCTGAATGTCCTGCCAGCGCTTTGCGTGGCGGCTGCCGGGGGCGTTGCTGTGGGCCAGTTCGTCCACCAGCACCAGCTTCGGCTTGGCGGCGAGCAGGCCATCCAGGTCCATCTCTTCGAGCATCACGCCGCGGTATTCCGAGCGCAGCAGCGGCTGCTGCGGCAAGCCGCCGAGCAGCGCTTCGGTCTCGGCCCGACCATGGGTTTCGACCACACCGGCGATGAGCTTCACTCCCTGGCGTTGCTGGGTGTGGGCGGCTTGCAGCATGGCGTAAGTCTTGCCGACACCGGGCGCGGCGCCGAGGAAAACCTTGAGCCGGCCACGGCCTTCGCGGGGCAGGTTGGCTAACAGCGCGTCGGCGCGGCCGGAGTCGCTCATGCTGGGGTCTCTTTTTCAGATGTTGATGTGGGGTCTGTGAGGCAGTCTTCGAGAGCAAGCCCGCTCCCACAGGGAAACGCATTCCAAGGTGGGAGCGGGCTTGCTCGCGAATGGCAGCACCAGCGAATTACAGTTTTTCCAGCGCCATGTTCAGCGTCAACACGTTCACAACCGGCGGCCCCACCAACGGCTGCTCGATGTGCGCCTCCAGCAGATTCTGCAACGTTGACACCGGCAAATTGCGCGCCGCCGCGACACGCGCCAGTTGATAGGCAATCGCCGCCGGTGGCAAGTGCGGATCGAGGCCGCTGCCGGAGGTGGTGACCAGCGCCAGCGGCACCGGGCCTTGTCCTGGCACCAGCAGCTTGTTGGCATCGTCGATCACGCGGGTGGCCAAGGCCGGGTTGCTCGGCGACAGGTTGCTGGCGCTGCTCGACACCGTGGCAAAGGCACCGGCCGATGGCCGTGGGTGGAACCAGGCATCGCCGACGAAATCCTGGGCGATCAGCGAAGAACCGCGAACCTTGCCCTCGGCATCGCGAACCAGGCTGCCGTTGGCCTGATCGGGGAATGCGACCTGGGCCACGCCTGTGACCACCAGGGGGTAGGCGACACCGGTGATCAGGGTCATCAGCACGAGCAGGCTCAGGGCCGGGCGTATCATTGTGGACATTTCAAAATCCTCGAATTAGGTAGAAACCCTGTAGGAGCTAGCTTGCTCGCGATGGTGGTCAACGATGACGCTGGCTGCCTGACACCCTGCGGTGTTCTCAGGTGCATCGCGAGCAAGCTCGCTCCTACAGGGGAGTGGGTTGTCGTCAGACCAGATGCAACGCCGTGAGCAACATATCGATCGCCTTGATCCCCACAAACGGCACCAGAATCCCGCCCAACCCATAGATCAACAGATTGCGTCGCAACAACGCCGCCGCACTCGCCGCCTGCACCCGCACACCACGCAGCGCCAGGGGAATCAGCACGACGATGATCAGGGCGTTGAACACGATCGCCGAAAGAATCGCGCTCTGCGGGCTGCTCAGGTGCATGACGTTGAGCACGCCCAGTTGCGGATAGATCGCGGCAAACAGCGCCGGCAGGATCGCGAAATACTTGGCCACGTCGTTGGCGATGGAAAAGGTGGTCAGCGCACCACGGGTCACCAGCAACTCCTTGCCGATCTGCACCACGTCCAACAGCTTGGTCGGGTCGCTGTCGAGATCGACCATGTTGGCCGCCTCCCGCGCCGCTTGCGTACCATCGTTCATCGCCATGCCGACGTCCGCCTGAGCCAGCGCCGGGGCATCGTTGGCGCCGTCGCCGCACATGGCAACCAGGCGACCGTCGTTCTGCTCATGACGAATGCGCGCCAGTTTTTTCTCCGGCGTGGCCTCGGCCAGCACGTCATCCACACCGGCTTCGGCGGCAATCGCCGCGGCGGTCAGCGGGTTGTCGCCAGTGACCATGACTGTGCGAATCCCCAGCTTGCGCAGTTCGGCAAAACGCTCGCGGATACCGGGCTTGACCACGTCCTTGAGGTGGATCGCACCGAGCAACTTGCCATCGGCGCAGACCAGCAACGGTGTGCCGCCGCTCTGGGCGATCTTGTCGATTTCCCGGGACAGCGCCGGTGCCAGGTCGGCGCGTTTCAGGCCGACGAAGGCCAACAGCGAATCCACCGCGCCCTTGCGAAACACGCGGCCCTGATAGTCGACGCCGGATAACCGGGTTTCGGCGCTGAACGGCACGGCAGTCAGCAGCTCACTGGCCGGCTCAGGCTGCGGTTGTGTGTTGCGCAGGTATTCGACGATGGATTTACCCTCCGCCGTGTCGTCGGCCAGGGAGGCGAACAAGGCACCCTCCGCCAGCTCCCGTGTGGTCACGCCCGGCGCCGCCACTACAGCCGCGCAACGACGATTACCGAAGGTGATGGTGCCGGTCTTGTCCAGCAACAGGACGTGCACGTCCCCCGCCGCTTCCACCGCGCGACCGGACTTGGCGATCACGTTCAGGCGCACCAGACGGTCCATGCCGGCGATACCGATGGCGGACAACAGGCCGCCGATGGTGGTCGGAATCAGTGTGACCAACAGCGCCACCAGGAACACCAGCGGCAGGCTGCCATTGGCGAAGTGCGCGAAAGGCTGCAGGGTCACGACCACCAGCAGGAAGATCAGGGTCAGGCCGATCAGCAGGATGTCGAGCGCCACTTCGTTCGGGGTTTTCTGGCGTTTGGCGCCTTCGACCAGGGCGATCATGCGGTCCAGGGTCGACTCACCGGGGTTGGCGGTGATCTTCACCAGCAGCCAGTCGGAGACCAGCCGTGTATTGCCGGTGACGGCCGAGCGATCGCCGCCGGACTCGCGGATCACCGGCGCCGATTCACCGGTGATCGCCGCTTCGTTGACCGCCGCGATGCCTTCGATGACCTCGCCGTCACCGGGTATCATTTCCCCGGCTTCGACCCGCACCACATCGCCCTTGCGCAGGCTGCTGGCGGGCACCACCTGAAAGCTGCCATTGCCGGTTTTGCGACGGGCGCTCAAGCCTTCGCTGCCGGCCTTGAGACTGTCGGCCCGAGCCTTGCCGCGACCTTCGGCCAGGGCTTCGGCGAAGTTGGCGAACAGCACGGTGAACCACAGCCATACGGCGATTTGCGCGGCGACGAAGGTCGGCACCGCGGTGTCCGGCACGAAGCACAGCACGGTGGTGAGGATCGCCGTCAACTCGACCACCAGCATCACCGGCGCACGCTGCAATTCCCGGGGGTCGAGCTTGACGAAGGCCTGTCGCAGCGCCGGGCGCCACAGGGCCGAGATCGCGGTTTTCGATTGCTCCGCTGCCTTGGCAGGAGTGGGTTTGATTGCAGGCATATTCATGATGCAGCTCCTAAATAGAGAGGCTTAGAAGCCCATACTCAGATGTTCAGCGATTGGACCCAACGCCAGGGTCGGCAGAAAGGTCAGGCCACCCACCAGCAAAATGGTCACGGTCAGGAGGGTCACGAACAGCGGGCCGTGGGTCGGGAAGCTGTTTTGGCCGATCGGTGCGGTTTTCTTCATCGCCAGGCTGCCGGCCAGGGCCAGTACCGGGAGGATGTAACCGAAGCGCCCGATCAACATGCCCAGGCCCAGCATCACGTTGTGGAACGGCGTGTTGGCACCGAAACCACCGAAGGCGGAACCGTTGTTGGCGCTGGCCGAGGTGTAGGCGTAAAGCAGCTGGCTGAAACCATGGGCGCCGGGGTTGCTCACCGAAGCCACCGGCCCAGGCAGGCTCGCGGCAATCGCGCCGAGCACCAGCACGCCAATCGGCATGACCATCAGGGTCACCACCAACAATTGCACTTCCCGGGCCTGCAGTTTCTTGCCGAGGTATTCCGGCGTGCGGCCGATCATCAGCCCGGCGAGGAACACCGCGATCAGCACGTTGAGCAGCATGCCGTAGAGGCCCGCCCCCACGCCGCCGAAGATCACCTCGCCGACCATCATGTTCACCAGCGCGACCATGCCGCTCAGCGGGTTGAGGCTGTCGTGCATGCCGTTGACCGAGCCATTCGAGGCCGCCGTGGTGGTGACCGACCACAGCACCGTGGCCGTGGTGCCGAAACGCGCTTCCTTGCCTTCCAGCGGCGCGGTCTGCTCGACCGCGGCGTTGTTCAGCGCGGGGTTGGGCTGATACTCGGCCCACAGCGACGTCGCGCCGCCGATCAGGAACAGCGCCAACATGCAGGCGATGATCGCGCGGCTCTGGCGCAGGTCCTTCACGTAATGGCCGAAGGTGAACACCAGCGCCACCGGAATCAGGATGATCGACGCCAGCTCGAAAAGGTTGGCCCAGGCCGTCGGGTTCTCGAACGGATGCGCCGAGTTGACGCCGAAGAAGCCACCACCGTTGGTTCCCAACTGCTTGATCGCAATCTGACTGGCCGCCGGACCCAGCGGAATCACCTGATCGACGCCTTGGACGGTCACCGCATTCACATACTGCGCAAAGGTCTGCGGCACGCCCTGCCACACCAGATACAGCGCCAGCAGCAGGCACAACGGCAGCAGCCCATAGAGGGTGGCGCGGGTCATGTCGACCCAGAAGTTGCCCAGGGACTGAGTGGATTTGCGCCCGATGCCACGGCACAACGCAACCAGCACCGCCAGGCCAGTGGCGGCGCTGACAAAGTTCTGCACCGTGAGGCCGACCATCTGGCTCAGATAGCTCAGCGACGCCTCGCCGCTGTATGCCTGCCAGTTGGTGTTGGTCATGAAACTGATGGCGGTATTAAACGCCAGCGTCCACTCCTGCCCCGGCAGGTGTTGCGGGTTCAGCGGCAGGTGATCCTGGAACAGCAGAATCGCGAACAGCAGCAGGAAACCCGCGAGGTTGAAGGCGAGCAAGGCCAGGGTGTACTTCTGCCAGCTCTGCTCAGCCTGCGGATCAACCCCGGAAAGTCGATAACACCCACGCTCCACCGGCCCGAGAATCGGCGTGAGCCAGGTGCGCTGCCCTTCCATCACCTTGTAATAGAAGCGCCCGAGAAACGGCGCCGGAACCAATACCACCGCAAAAAACGCGAGGATCAGCCAATAGTCATAACTGTGCATAGCCGCTCCTAGCTCCGGTCCGCGCGCAACAGCGCAACCAACAGATAAATGAACAGCCCCACTGCCAGCAGCAGCGACACCCCGTCCAGAACGCTCATGGAAGATCTCCGTGTTACGGCTTGTTGCCGCTTGTGGAGTTATTGTCGGGAGGGAGGGTGTAAAGGAGCGAGATCGAGGGGGTGGGTGGGGTATAAAGAAAGTGTAAAGAGTGGGCTTATAAGGTTGTTATGACGAAGCTGGAGGTATGTGCGAAGTGCACTTACGACTCGCGTCCAGTCGAACTTTGAGCAAGAATGACGACCATCGAAACCTATATGCTGGAGAAGCACCATGAATGTAGTCACCACCGACCTACCCGGCGTTCTGATCATCGAACCGAAGGTTTTTGGTGATGAGCGAGGTTTCTTTTATGAAAGCTTCAATGCAAAAGCTTTCAAAGACGCGACTGGTCTGGATACCCAATTCGTTCAAGACAATCACTCGCGCTCTCAGAAAGGTGTATTGCGCGGCCTGCATTACCAACTGGAGAACACGCAAGGCAAGTTGGTGCGGGTGACCGCCGGCGAAGTACTGGACGTTGCGGTGGACATTCGCCGCAGCTCACCGCATTTCGGAAAGTGGGTCGCTGTACGCCTGTCGGCAGAAAATCACCGCCAACTCTGGGTTCCGGAAGGCTTCGCCCATGGCTTTGTGGTACTGAGTGACTTCGCCGAATTCCTCTACAAGACCACCGACTATTACACCCCATCTGCCGAACGCAGCATTCGCTGGGATGACCCGGATCTGGGCATCGACTGGCAACTG
Source organism: Pseudomonas sp. SDO55104_S430 (assembly GCF_054070595.1). NCBI lineage: Bacteria > Pseudomonadati > Pseudomonadota > Gammaproteobacteria > Pseudomonadales > Pseudomonadaceae > Pseudomonas > Pseudomonas sp. SDO55104_S430. Next base: position 8,901 of record NZ_JBSVXG010000221.1, read on the forward strand.
AACGAAGCTCCGCAACTCTCTGCAAAAGATCAGGCGGCAGCGTACTTCAAGGATGCCGAAGTCTTTTCCTGAGTTCAGGTTCAAAATTGAACCAGCGAGGGGAAAAAAAGCTCAATACTGGTAAGCAACAACGACTGGCACCCCCGCCACTCGGCCTGTCCTGAAGGAGAGCCCCATGCCCTGGTATGCCTGGTTGATACTGATCGTTGCAATTGGCTCGATCGTTGGCGGATTGATGATGCTGCGTGATACCGCCAACAAGGTCGAGTTGACGGAGGAACAGCGCCGACGCGTGGCCGAGCGCAATGCCGAGGCGGATGCGAAGGATGCGCAGGACCGCTAATCGCCGCAGATCAAAAGATCGCAGCCTGCGGCAGCTCCTACACGGAATTCGCGTTTCC
>NZ_JBSVXG010000222.1:0-9279 GCF_054070595.1 Pseudomonas sp. SDO55104_S430
TACAGAGATTGTGAAACCTGTAGGAGCGAGGCTTGCCCGCGAAGACGTCGGATCTGTCTATGCCGGTTCCGCAACCTTCACCGCTTTCAACTGCGCCTCCCGCGCCTGCGCATCGGCCAACCGGTACAACTCGATCGTGCCATCCCAATGCTCGATCAGCGCCGTGCACGACTCCACCCAATCGCCGCAGTTCAGGTAATCCACCCCGCCGACCTTGCGAATCTCGGCATGGTGGATGTGCCCGCAAACCACGCCGTGCAGTTCGCGCTTGACGCATTCATGGGCGATGGCTTCTTCGAAGTCGCTGATGAAGCTGACCGCGGTTTTCACCTTGTGCTTGAGGTAGGCCGACAGCGACCAGTAGCCGTAGCCATAGCGGGCGCGCCAGTGGTTGAGCCAGCGGTTGAGGGTCAGGGTGAATTCGTAGGCCGAGTCGCCGAGAAACGCCAGCCACCGGTGATAGCGGGTAATAACGTCGAACTGGTCGCCGTGGATCACCAGCAGATGCCGGCCATCGGCGGTCACATGCACCGCCTCGTCCACCAGCTGGATGTTGCCCAGGATCAGCTTGGAATAACGGCGCAGGAATTCGTCGTGGTTGCCGGTGACGTAGATCACTTCGGTACCGCGCTTGCTCATGGTCAGCAGACGGCGGATCACGTTGGTGTGCGCCTGGGGCCAGTACATGCCGCCGCGCAGTTTCCAGCCGTCGATGATGTCGCCGACCAGGTAGATTTTGTCCGCGTGATACCCCTTGAGGAACTGCGACAAGTGCTCGGCCTGGCAATCGCGCGTGCCCAGGTGCACGTCGGAAATCCACAGGGTCCGCACACGCTGCTTACGGGTGGGTTTGGCGAGCTCGGCGCTGGTCATGGGCAACCCTCAGACATGTTTTGCAAAGCTTGCGCCCATCGGATTAATCGCCCATGACAAGCGCAAGTCAGTCCTGTGACAACGCGCGCCCCGCCACGTCGGTGTAGACTGCGGGCTTGCTCATCAAAACTGCCAAGAGAGCCGCGATGAGGCCGATCCTCACACTGCGCCAGTACACCGAAGACCTGATCGTCCACAGCCACGAGCACGCGCAAATGGTGTTCGGGCTGTCGGGTGCGCTGGATTTCGAGGTGGACGGGCGTGGCAGTCAGGTGGTCCAGCAGAGTTTCGTGGTGATTCCTTCTGGTTTCCATCACGCCTGCGGCAGTGCCAATGGCAGCCGCTGTCTGGTGCTGGACGTGCCCGACGATCAATGGCTTGGCCAATCTTTGGGCGATCACGCCGAGGCCAGTCGGCGCTTGCTCGACACCGCAGGCCGCTTGTCGCTGGACGCCGGGCAGAGCCAGTTGGTCAACTGGCTGGCCAACAGCGACGTCGCTGATCCGCTGATTGCGCAACAAGGTGCCGTACTGCTGCTGGCCAGTCTCAACAACGCCCGACCCGACAGCGTTGGCGGTCGGCGCCTGCCCTATGCCGCGCTGAATGCGCACATCGACCAGTACGCCGCCTACCCGCTGCAGGTCGCCGACCTGGCCCAGGTGGCCGGCCTTTCCAGCGCCCGCCTGCATGCGCGCTTCGTTGCCGAATGCGGCCAGACACCGATGGATTACATCCGCAGCCGACGTCTGCACAAGGCCGTGCAATTGCTGCGCGATTCACCTCTGCCTATTGGCGAAATCGCCTTGCGCGTCGGTTACAGCTCCCAAAGCGCGTTTTCTGCGGCAGTGTTGCGCGAGTTCGGTGCCTCGCCTGGGGCGTTGCGGCGCGAGGCTGGCGACAAAAGTCGATAGTCCGGCGACAGACACGACCGTTCGTAGTGCGGTCCAATACATTTTTGTTTGTCGTTAAGGATTGCCATGACTCCCCGTACCGCCCTGGGCGCCCTGCATATCGGCGCATTGATGTTCGGCCTGACCGGCGTGTTCGGCAAACTCGCGGCCGCGTCCCCGACCATCATCGTCTTCGGGCGGGCGGCGTTCGCAGTGCTGGCGCTGGCGTTCTTTGCCCGATTCGCCAGCAATACCCGCTGGCAAAAACTTGAAGCGGTGGACTGGCGACGGCTGCTGCTCAGCGGTTTGTTGCTGGCCGGTCACTGGGTGAGTTTCTTCGTTGCAGTAAAGGTTGGAGGCGTAGCCATCGCCACCCTGGGGTTTGCCAGCTTCCCGGCGTTCACCGTAATTCTCGAAGGGCTGATTTTCCGTGAGCGGATCCGCGCCAATGAAATAGTCCTGGTGACGTTGGTGAGTATCGGGCTGGTGCTGGTGACGCCGGACTTCGATCTTGCCAGCGGCGCCACGACCGGTCTGCTCTGGGCGATTGCATCCGGTCTGCTGTTTTCCCTGCTGTCGCTGGCCAATCGCGCCAGCTCGGCACGCATTGCGCCGGTGCAGGCCGCACTATGTCAGAACGTGGTGGTTGCCCTGTGCCTGCTGCCGATGGCTGCGCCGCAGTTGAGCGAAGTGCGCGCCCTGGATTGGTTGTGGATCGCCCTGCTCGGGGTGTTCTGCACAGGCGTCGCCCACAGCCTGTTCGTCGCCAGTCTGGCGGTGATCAAGGCGCGGACCGCTGCCGTGGTCTTCGCCCTGGAGCCGGTGTATGGCATCACCATTGCCTGGTTGCTGTTCAATGAACAACCGACCCTGCGCATGCTGCTGGGCGGCGCGTTGATCATCGTTGCGATCGTGGTGTCCAGCAGGCTATCCGGCAGTTCAAGCAAGAAAGCCGTCGCCGCCGAAGCCGCTTCTCACTAAGCCCCGTCATAGTGAGTTCGATCGTTATGACCGAGATCTCGATCCGGATCGATACGGTCGCGAACCCGCTGCTTGAGTACCTTGGCTTCCGGGAAACCACCGTCGGCCTTGCGTTCCCAGATCTGCACGTCGTCACAGAAAATATGGAAGACCCCGCCGGTGCCGGGCACCAGGGATACCTTGCCGAGGTCATCGCCAAAGGTGCTGAGCAGTTCCTGTGCGAGCCAGGCGGCGCGCAGCAGCCATTGGCACTGGGTGCAATAGGTGATGGTGATTTCAGGTTTTTGAGCGGTCATGAAGGTCTGTCTCTTGGCCGAAGGGCGCGGCCATCATAACCCTGTGCTGAACCCTGTAGGAGCGAGCACGCTCGCGATGAACGACTGGACACCGCGGGGCATCAGGTTTCCCGCGTTATCGTTGACGACCATCGCGAGCATGCTCGCTCCTACAGGGGGCGTGGTGTTAGCGGATACCAGCCAGCAAGCTGCGAGCCGTCTGCTTCATCGGCTCATCAGCCTCTTTGAGCAACTCGTTGAGCAGTTGGATGGCGCTGTCCAGGTCGCCGTCGTCGATGCAGGTCTGAGCCTGTTCCAGTTTGCCGGCACTCTCGGGATCGGTCGGTTCCAGGCTCAGCGGTTCGAGTTCCAGCGACGGACTGTCCCTGAATTCGTCGAGAAAGCTGTCGTCCAGGGATCGCGAGGCGGGCTCGATTTCCCATTCGATTTCCGGCTCGGGCAGCGGCGGCTCGTTCGAATGCAGGTCAGACACCGGTGAGTCCTCCATCGGCCCCAAGTCCCACTGGGTATCCATCGACAGCTCATCCAGATTCAACTGGTACTCGTCCGCGGGTGCGGGGTCGGGTTCGGGTTCCGGGGCCGGAACGAAAGGCGCGACCACCGGTAACGCAACGGCAGCCGGCACCACTGGCTCGATTTTCGGGTGGCGTGAGCGGATTTCATGAAGCGTTTGCTCATCGAACCCCGCATTGCGCAGGCTGGCTTCCTGCGCATCATAGGCCGCCACATCGCCCTGCCTGCCAAGTACCTCCAGCAATTGCAGCGCAAGATCGGTGCGTTGCGGGTCCTTGTCGATCGCCTCGCGCAACAGGCTGATGGCTTCAGCATAGCGACCGTATGTCAGGTAGACCGCCACCGCTTCCAGTACTTCACTGGCGGGTGTCTCTTCGGGGTGTACGTGGGTCGTTTGCAGCGCCGGATCCTGGCTGAGCGGTTCTGCTGCGGGGCTGACCAACGGTTCATGACGCGGTGGCTGTGTGGCAGCCACATCGAGCATTACCGGGGCCCGTTGCCGCCGACGATTCCATACAACCAGCAATCCCAGCGCAATCAGCAGCAACAAGCCGCCCACCAACAACCAATTGATACCCGGCTCCTCCACCACCACTGGCGCCGGGGTCACTGCAACAGGCGCCGCGGGTTGCGGTGGTGCCTGCTTGATTTCCGCCAGCCGGGTTTGCAGTTCGGCGGTCTGCTTCCTTTCAGCGGCGATCTGCTCGTCCTGAGCCTGAATTTTCTGGTTGAGTTGATCGATGGTGGCCTGCAACTGCTGATTCTGCAGCACGCTGTCCGCCAGTTGCTCGGCGAGCGGATCAGGCACGGGTGCTACGGCAGGTGGTGGCAAGGATTGCGCCGACACAGGCTTCGGCGCGGCAGCAGGCTGGACTTTTGGAAAGGCAGAGTCGGTACGACTGGGCACCAGCTCATCAGTGGCTGGCACGATCCCCGGGGAACCCGGTGGATCGATCAATACCGTGTACTCGCGCAGCAACCGGCCGTTGGGTTGATTGACCTGCACGAGAAAATTCAGAAAGGGTTCATTGACCGGTTTGCTCGAGGTGACCTGAATCCAGTTGCGGTTGCCCCGCAGCACAGGCGTGAACGTCAGGTCATTGAGGAAAAACACCCGCTCGACACCCGCGCGGCTGAATTCGTCCGCCGTCGCCAGCATGACCGACAGCTCGCCCTCCTCCAGCCCGCCGACATCCACCAGGGCAATGTCGGCACGCAATGGCTGGTTCAGCGCCGAATGCAGGGTGATTTCACCCAGACCCAGCGCCGGCGCCAACGCCGACCAACAGACAGCGGTACCGGCCAGCATCCACCTGGCACAACACCGTACAACAACCCGCCGACTTTCGAGCATGAGCATCCCTTAGATAACAAGAACCAGCTTGCGCGTGTTCGCATATCCAGTACGAACACGATATTGCCTGGTAGTTCTTATAGTCCGCTCAACGCACTAACTCAAAAAATCGAAGTTGGGCACTGCATCAAGATTTTTCCAGATTGCCGAGAATGTGCGCATGGACGCGCATGCAGATTTTCAGATCTGCCTCATCGACGCCCTCGAACAATTCGTGGCGTAATTGATTGGCAATGGTTTCGATCTGATCGATTAGGGGACGGGCCGGGGTGCAGAGGACGATCTTCTTCGCACGGCGGTCTTCAAGAACCGCCTGACGTTGCACCAGCCCCTGGCTTTCCAGGCTGTCGAGCAACCGGGCCAGGGTCGGGCCTTCTACACCGACACTCTGCGCCAGTTCACGTTGGGTGGGGGCTTCATCGAAACGCGCCAGGTGCAGCAGCACCAGCCAGCGAGCCTGGGACAAACCAAGGCCCGCGAGACGGCGGTCCAGTTCGGCACGCCAGCCTCGCGACATCTGGGCCAATTGCATGCCAAAGCGGTGTTGATCGGTTAACGGCATAAAACACTCATGATTAGACTGAAATAAAGAATTACTAATTATTAGTCAGCTAAGCATGAGCCAGATGCAGTAGCAAGGCCTGTTCTGTACTGAATCGTTACATCAGCGATTCCGCGTTCAAAAACAGTAGCTTAAATCTCGAATTCCGACTGTAGGGCGGCCCGGACGCAGTACAAAACGCCTTCCGGCACTCGACCGGCAAAGAGTTCGGAAATCTCCGTAACCGATGGCAATTCGCCTTCGCCGTCCAGAAACGCATCCTGAACTTCACCCAGCAAGTCTTCCGGCAGATCCAGCGCCTGCTCCAGCGACAATTGCTGCTGGCCGATGGCTTCGGCGAGCATGGTGTAGACGTTCTTTTCCGAGCATTGCAACTGTCCGGCGATCTGCAGCGGTGTCATGCCGGCACGGGCCAGGGTGATCAGTTCGTGGCGCAGGTCGGCCACCGGCTTCGGCGCTTCGACCTGGCCACCGAGCACTTCCAGGAACGCCTCGCCATAGCGCTCCAGCTTGCGGGCGCCGACGCCGCTGACCCGGGCCATTTCCGCAAGCGAGGTCGGCTGGCTGCGCAGCATTTCCAGCAAGGTCGAATCGGGGAAGATGACGTACGGCGGCACGCCATGTTCTTCGGCGAGTTTGCGACGCAGTGCACGCAAGGCTTCCCACTGTTCGCGCTCCTCGCCGCGCACCAGCTGGCTGGCCTGGCTCTTGCTGGTTTTGGCGGTGGTCTGTGCCTTGAGATCGCGGCGCAGTTCCAGGCTCACTTCGCCCTTGAGCAGCGGTCGGCAAGTGTCGCTCAGCCGCAGACCGCCGTAGCCTTCGTGATCAACGTCCGCCAGACCGCGAGCCACCAACTGGCGGAACAACGAACGCCATTCACTTTCCCCCAAGGCTTTCCCGACGCCGTAGACCGAAAGGTGCTGATGGCCGAAGCTGCGCACCTTCTCGTTGTCCTTGCCGAGCAATACATCCACCAGATGGCCGACGCCGTAGCGCTGACCGGTGCGGAAGATCGCCGACAACGCCTGGCGCGCGGGCTCGGTGGCATCCCAGGTCTGCACGCCATCGACGCAGTTGTCGCAGTGACCGCAAGGCTCGGGCATTTCCTCGTCGAAATAGGCCAGCAGCGCCTGACGACGGCAGCGGGTCTCTTCACACAGCGAGAGCATGGCGTCGAGCTTGTGCTGCTCCAGACGTTTGTGGCGCTCGTCACCTTCGGAGTTCTGCAGCATCTGCTTGAGCATCACCACGTCTTGCAGGCCGTAGGCCATCCAGGCATCCGCCGGCAGACCGTCACGACCGCCGCGACCGGTTTCCTGGTAATAGGCCTCGAGTGATTTTGGCAGGTCGAGGTGCGCGACGAAGCGCACGTTGGGTTTGTCGATGCCCATGCCGAACGCCACGGTCGCCACCATGATCAGGCCTTCCTCGTTGAGGAAGCGCTTCTGGTGGTAGGCACGCAGATCGTTGGGCAGGCCGGCGTGGTAAGGCAGCGCCGGGAAGCCCTGCTCGGTGAGGAACGCCGCGACTTCCTCGACTTTCTTGCGCGACAGGCAATAGACGATGCCCGCATCGCCGCGGCGCTCGGCGAGGAACGCCAGCAACTGCTTGCGCGGCTGTTCCTTGGGCACGATGCGGTAAAAAATGTTCGGCCGGTCGAAGCTCGACAGGAAACGCTCGGCGTTCTGCAGGTGCAGGCGGGTGACGATTTCTTCGCGGGTCCGCTTGTCGGCGGTGGCGGTCAGGGCGATGCGCGGCACATCGGGGAACATTTCCGCCAGTTGACCCAGTTGCAGGTATTCCGGGCGGAAGTCGTGGCCCCATTGCGATACGCAGTGAGCCTCGTCGATGGCGAACAGGGCGATGTTCAGGCCCTGCAGGAAGGACATCATCCGCGGCTGGACCAGGCGTTCCGGGGCGAGGTAGAGCATTTTCACTTCGCCGCGGCGGATGCGCGCGGCCAGGTCGCGCTGCTGTTCGGCGCTCAAGGTGGAGTTCAAGGCGGCGGCGGCCACGCCCAGCTCTTCGAGGGTGGCGACCTGATCGTCCATCAAGGCGATCAGCGGCGAAACCACCACCGCCAGGCCTTCGCGCAACAGCGCCGGGACCTGGAAGCACAGGGATTTGCCGCCACCGGTAGGCATCAGCACCAGGGCATCGCCGCCACTGGCCACGCGCTCAATGATTGCACCCTGACGGCCACGGAAACTGTCGTAGCCGAAGATGTCCTTGAGGACGCGTTGAGCCTGTTCGAGCATAAAAACTCCAAAAATCTACGAAACATCCCTGCAAGGCTGGTTCAGAACCGGCAACGCTGCACCGTCGAATCGTAAGTGCGCATTACATAAGGCTTCACATTCCAGCCGTGAAGCCGGCAGGGCATCACAAAACGCGCGAGTATACCCGAGCGCTCCTGTGCAAAGGGTGCCGCTGAGAAGACATGCGCAAGACAATTGGATGCAAAACCTGTGGGAGCGAGCCTGCTCGCGATGGTGTACTACCAGCCGGCGCGCCATTGACTGCACCTGCGTCATCGCGAGCAGGCTCGCTCCCACAGGGATTACGCTCTCGGGGCAGCAAATATGCCGCGCGGCTGGCCCCGGCGCTCAAGAAGGCCTAGAATTCCCGCATCGCACATTCCCCAAGGTAGCCCTTTAATGTCCTTCGCTGAGCAACTTACCCGCCTGCAAGTCTTCCTCGACGCCGATGAACTGCATGACGAGGCTCTGGACTACGTGGCCGCCCACGGCTACCTCACCGCCCTGTCGATCTGTTCCGAAACCGTTCCGGACCGTGAGTGGATCGACGCGCTCTTCGCCGAAGAACCGCATTACGCCGACGACACCGAGCGTGAAGCGATCGAATCCACCCTGCTGGCCCTCAAGGCTCACATCGCGCGCCAGCTGGCTTCCGATGAAGAGTTCGAACTGCCTTGCGACCTGGACCTGGGCGAAGACCCCGACGATTCCGACCTGCGCGGCTGGTGCATCGGTTTCATGGAAGGCGTGTTCCTGCGCGAAGAAGCCTGGTTCGAAACCGCCGAAGACGAAGTCAGCGAAATGCTGCTGCCGATCATGGTCGGTTCGGGTCTGTTCGACGAGCAGCCGGAGTTCTCCGACATTGCCGCCGACGCCAACCTGATGGACGACATGATCGTGCAAATCCCGGAAGCCCTGACTGCTCTGTACCTGCTGTGCAACGCACCGGACGAAAAACCGGCGATCCTCAAGCCTCGTCACCACTAAGGTCCCGCCTATGGACAACCCCATAGGCAACCGCCCCCTGATGTTGCGCTACGTGCTGCTGGCCATCGGCTGGCTGAGCGTAGTGCTGGGGGTGATCGGGATTTTCCTGCCGGTACTGCCCACCACCCCTTTCCTGTTGCTGGCCGCTGCCTGCTTTGCCCGCAGTTCGCCGCGCTTCTACCACTGGCTGGTGCATCACCCTCGTCTCGGGCCGTGGATCCGCGATTATCTGGATGGCAATGGGATTCCGCTCAAGGGCAAGGTGTATGCCATTGGGTTGATGTGGGTGAGTATTCTGTTTTCCTGCTATCTGGTGCCGATGCCTTGGGCGCGGGGGTTCATGTTGACCAGTGCGGTGTTGGTGACGGTTTATATTCTTCGGCAGAAGACTTTGCGTAAGTCCTGAGGTTTTTTGGGGGTGGGATTGGGGGTAGATCCGTTTCTTCGGTAACGGCTACTTATGGTTCCGCTCTTACAGCGGGTTACTTGGAAAAGCGCCAAGTAACCAAGCGCTTTTATCCCCTGACGTACGGTGCCTCGCTGTGGCTCGGCATTCCCTCGCTCC
>NZ_JBSVXG010000223.1:0-9212 GCF_054070595.1 Pseudomonas sp. SDO55104_S430
ACATATGTTTGGCTGACACAATGCAATCGCGAGCAGGCTCGCTCCCACAGAGGTAAATGTACAGGCATCAACTCTGTTTCGCGGCTCTCAGGCACTTGAGGTCGCTGAAGTCCTTTTTCACCCCTTCGATTTTCGTCTGCAAGCGCTGACGCTGCACCGGCGTACTCTGCGCCATCAGATCCACGAACAGCGAGCGCGCCTGGGCTTCGGTTTTGGCGAAGGCCTGTTTGTATTCCGGTGTCCACAGGCGCTCGCGGTTGACCAGCAGGGTTTCGATTCGCTGTGGGAAGCCCGGGTCATGACGCTGCGCCACCGCCGCGCTGAACTGCTTCTGCCAATGCACGCGGTTGGCCAGCCACTGAGTGTTCTGGTCGCCCAGCGCATTCGACCACGCCACGACGCGCTGCTGCTGCGCCGGATTGAGCGGTCCGATCCAGTCATCCAGACGTTTCTCCATACGCTCACCGCGTTCCTTGATCTGCTGATCGAGGGACGGCTTGAGGTACTGCGCCTGGCGTTTGCGCTGATCCTTGACGAAAGCCTCGTTCATTTCCGCCACCTGCTGGTCGTTCAGGCCTTGCAGCAATTCGATGGCCGAAGGCGTGATCTCCTTGGCGGTTTCGGCGATGGCCTGTTCGGCTTCCTCAGTGCGTGCCTGCAGGGCGGCGTCGGTGACCTGATTGGTCGTGACCATGGTTTGCAGGCGGTCCAGCCAATCCAGGTAACCGGGCATTTGCGTGGTGCAGTGCCAGCTCAGGTGCTCCTTGAGCCGATCGTTGAACCAGCTTTTCTGCTCGCCGTTCATGTCCAGGTAATCGCCGAGCGTCCAGGGAATGATCACGTCGAGATTTCGATAGGCCAGGCCCATGCGGCTGCACGCGCCCAAGGCGAGGGAGAGGGTGAGTACAAAGGCTAAGTGTTTCAACCAGCGCGACATGATCGAATCCTTGCGAGAGCCTGGTTTCGGAGTCTGATTCCCATCTGAACGCAGAATGAGCCCGGCAGTTCAGCCGATCAATAGAAGCTGCGTTCGGCCTTCAGGGTCAGCAGTCCGTCGCATTGGCTGTTGTGCCCGGAATACGCCGAGCAACTGCTGCCGTTGAGGCTGGAGTCGCTGTAGATCAGATTGAGATCGATGCCCATGAACGGTCGGGAAAATTTCATCGACCAATCGGTAAAACTGCTGACATAGCCACCGTCCACGGCGACCGGTGTGTTCAACCGATGCGTGGTGTATTTCATGCTGATCCCGATGCCGAATGGTTCATTGCCACCTAGGTCGGCGAACAGCGTGCTGTTGCGTTTGTCGGGGTCGTTGCTGAAGGCGGCGCCGAAGCGGCTGCGCAGCAAGGTCAGGCCGCCGTAGAGTTCCTGGCTGTCGAGCGTGTCCAGTTGCGGATAGTTGTAATGGATGACGCCGATTTCGTAACCCAGATTCTGGTCGAAGGGCTGTTTAAAACCGGCGTAGGAATCGATTTCGAGGGTGTGTTCGGGGTTGATGCCCGCGCTGGGCGACCATTGGCCGAAATAGAAGCCGCTGTCGTGAGTCAGGTCCAGGCCACCGTGGAATGAGCCCGTGGCCGATGGCTTGACCAGGCCCTGGGCCATGCTGCGACTGGGGCTGGTGCCGAGTTTGAGATCGAAATCCCCCAGTTCGCGCTGGAAAATCTGACCGTGCGCCACTGAACACGCCAGCAGCGTGTATAGGGGCAACAGGAAACCGAAAGGCTTGAGCACGCTTCACTCCCTTGAACAGCGAGCACAGCTTGAGCTGAAACGCTTGATTTAGACGCGTGAAAGCATACCGGCGAATGCCCGGTAACGGATACCGTTCGTCGATTTTTAGAGGAGGGGTTGCGAGGAGTGCAGGAGAGGTCTGGCGTCCGGTCCAAGCGCTTCGAGAGTCAAAGCGCCTGTGGACCCGATAAAGCTGAAGTAATTACTTCTTGCCCAGGCTGATCTGCTTGGACGGGGCGAATGTCTGGCCGCTGACACCCTTGGCAATTTGCTGGATTTCACCGCCGGATTTGAGGAACGCTGCGATCTGGCTGTTGAGCGATTCGCTGGTTTCGACGGCAGGAGCTGGTTTTACTGGGCTTTTGGATGCTTTTACGCGCATGGCGGCCATTAACCTTCAGGAAATTCAAATGGCCACGTATCGTACAGGAATGAGCTGCAATTTGCTTGGCTAATATCCCCGTGATATTCAGGCGGACATGAATAGAGCGTGGATAATTACTTTTCGAACTTTCCCTAAGTCGCTGTTTTAAATAAAAAACATGGTCCGGAAAATTTCAGTCTGCAGGCTGGCGGCGAGCGCCCCTAACCCTGGCCACGGTCTGACGAACGGCCGGTTGCCCCTGCAAAGCTCGCGAAAATGAAGGCCTGGGATGGAATTTCTCGTCAGGCAGGCTTCGCCGCCCGACGCAACCGGTAAAACCGGGTAGAATGCCGCCCACGTAATGAGGGTATTGGACATGGCTTTAGTCGGGCGTTACAACAGTTTGCAAGTGGTTAAACACACTAACTTCGGTTTATATCTGGACGGTGGCGCGGACGGCGAAATTCTTTTGCCCAATCGTTATATTCCAAAGGATATTCCCAGCGAAGATGAAGACTGGCTGAACGTTTTTGTTTATCTGGACAGCGATGACAAACTAATCGCAACTACCGAAAAGCCGAAAGTTCAGGTCGGTGAATTCGCCAGTTTGAAAGTAGTTGAAGTCAACAGTATCGGTGTGTTCCTCGACTGGGGACTGCCGAAGGATCTGTTGCTGCCATTCTCGGAAGAGAAACGTCAGATGAAGGCCGGCGAATATGCCGTGGTGCACGTTTATCTCGACAAGCACACCCGTCGCATCACTGCGACGACGCGCCTGGACCGCTACCTGGACAAGACCTCGGCCAGCTACACGCCGGGCCAGGAAGTCGATCTGCTGGTCGCCGAAGCCACCGACATGGGCTTCAAGGCGATCATCAACAACAAGCACTGGGGCCTGATCCACAAGAACGAAATCTTCAAGTTCATGCGCGCCGGCAAGCAAGAGAAAGGCTTCATCAAGGAAGTGCGCGGCGATGGCAAGATCAGCCTGAGCCTGCAACCGGTCGGCCAGGAAGCGGCAACCAGCCTGAATTCCAAGATTCTCGCCAAGTTGCGCGAAAACAACGGCAGCCTCGCGGTCAGCGACAAGAGCGATCCGACGGTGATCAGCGACATGTTCGGCGTCAGCAAGGGTAACTTCAAGAAGGCAATCGGTGCGTTGTACAAGAATGGCCAGATCGTTATTCATGCCGATCGCATTGAATTGACTTGAGTTCGAGTAACAATATGATTCTCGCCCCGGCCCTGTGCCGGGGTTTTGCTTTTTACTGCCGAGTCATTGCCATGGATTGTTCAAGAGAGGTTTCCCGATGAGCGTCACCCGACGCAGCGCCGATGGATTTGCCCTGCAGGTGATGCTGGTTCTGTGTCTGGTCTGGGGCGTCCAGCAGGTGATGATCAAATGGGCGGCACCGGATATCGCACCGGTCATGCAGGCGGCCGCGCGGTCAGGCATCTCCGCGCTTCTGGTCGGCCTGCTGATCTGTTGGAAAGGTGGCTGGGATCAGGTGGGCGGCACCTGGCGCGGCGGCTTGTTGGCCGGCGCGTTGTTCGGTCTGGAGTTCTTCTTCATTTCCGAAGGACTGCAATTGACCACGGCTGCGCACATGTCGGTGTTCCTCTACACCGCGCCGATCTTCACCGCGCTGGGCGTGCACTGGCTGTTGCCGAGCGAACGCCTGCGACCGTTGCAATGGCTGGGGATCCTGCTGGCGTTCATTGGCATCGCCATTGCGTTTGCCGGTGGCGTGTCCTGGGACAACCTCGATCCGCGCATGTTGATGGGCGATGCGCTGGGCGTACTCGCCGGTGCCGCCTGGGGCGCGACCACGGTGGTGGTGCGGGCTTCCCGGCTGTCCGAAGCGCCGGTGACTCTGACCTTGTTTTATCAGTTGATCGTCGGCTTCGTCGGCTTGCTGCTGATCGCACTGTTAAGCGGCCAGATAACCCACGTCAGCCTGACCGGCGTGACCCTGACCAGCGTGCTGTTCCAAGGCGTGGTGGTGTCGTTCTTCAGTTATCTGGTGTGGTTCTGGCTGCTGCGCCGTTACCTGGCCGCGAACCTGGCGGTGTTTTCCTTCATGACCCCCCTGTTCGGCGTCACCTTCGGCGTGGTGTTGTTGGGTGAAAAGCTCAGCCTGAATTTCGTCATCGGTGCGGTGCTGGTGCTGCTGGGTATCACCTTCGTCAGTGCCGAGCAGTGGCTGCGTCGGCGATTGCGCAAGGCGCTGGGGCAATCCTGAAACCGTCTGGCCGATTCGATTGACATTCTTTGTAAAAGAACAATAGTGGGCGACTTGTTCTTGTTTGGAGAATGGCGTGGAATTCAGCCAATTGCGCATCTTTCAGGCCGTGGCGCAGGAAGAGTCCATCACCCGTGCCGCCGAGCGCCTGCACCGCGTACCGTCTAACCTGTCGACCCGGCTCAAACAGCTCGAAGAACAGCTCGGTGTCGAGTTGTTCGTCCGCGAGCGTCAGCGTTTGCAGCTTTCACCGGCGGGAAAAGTCCTGCTGGACTACACCGCCAAGCTGTTCGCCCTGCACGATGAAGCCCATGCGGCGGTGCAGGGCGGGCAACCTGCCGGCGACTTCGTGCTGGGCACCATGTACAGCACCGCCGCCATTCACCTTCCCGCGCTGCTGGCGCGTTATCACCGGCGTTATCCGGCAGTGAACCTGCAAGTGCAGTCCGGCCCCAGTGGCGAATTGTTCGAAGGTTTGCTCACCGGACGGCTCGATGCGGCGCTGGTGGACGGCCCGCCGGGGCTGGCGGTGCTCGATGGCGTGCTGCTTTGCGAGGAGCGCATGGTGCTGATCAGCGAGGCCGATCATCCGCCGGTGCAGAGTGCGCGGGATGTGGAGGGGCGTTCGGTGTTCACCTTTCGCCAGGGCTGTTCCTACCGGATGCGTCTGGAGTCCTGGTTTTCCCACGATCAGGCGGCCATGGGCCGGGCGATCGAGATCGAGTCCTATCCGGGCATGCTCGCCTGTGTGATCGCAGGATCCGGCGTGGCGCTGATGTCGGAGTCGATGCTTGCCAGCCTGCCGGGGCGCGAAAGTGTGGCGGTGCACCCACTGCCGGAGGCGTTCGCCAGTGCGACGACCTGGCTGATGTGGCGCAAGGGCATGGTCGGCGCCAACCTCAATGCCTGGATCGAGGAGCAGCAGACGCTCTTTCCGTCGGCGCCGCGCCAGACCAAGGCGATTGCATGATTTAATCGTTTCCGATTGTGATGGATTCAGTAACAGATCATTGCCACTTTGGGCGAGCATTGCTCTGGACTTCGGACTATTATCAGTTCGAAGCGATCAAGAATTTGGGTCGCTCGGCATTACCCTGAAGGGGGCAACATGAAAGAGAAAATTCAAAACTGGCTGCATGACCTGGGTGTCGCGCTCGGTTTGATCGAACCGCCTCTGCAACCTGTGCCGATTCGCACCGATGACGAACAGCGTCGACGTCAGCAGCGCCGCCGGTAACGTCGCCTCTTGAGGGCGATGCCTGTGGCAATGGGCTGCCTGTGGCGAGGGGGCTTGCCCCCGCTCGGCTGCGAAGCAGTCGTAAAATCGCCTGATGCTTTCTAACTGATACACCCGGATTGAATGGTCTTGGGGCTGCTTCGCAGCCCAACGGGGCGGTGCGACGTTTCGACAAGCCCCCTCGCCACAAAAGCCCGCTCCCCGCGATGACTTGATGACTTGATGACAAGTCAGTCACTCAATGCCGCCCAATCTCCATCAAAAACCGACTCAAGTCATTCGCCGTCCTGGCCGTCTTGAGCATCTGGTCTTCCTCGGCGGTGAACGCCGTCAAACCGAACTCATCCTCCAGATGGAAGATCAGTTCTTCGATGTCCGTCTTGTCCAATCCCAACTGCGCCAGGCTGGCGTTGTCGTCGAAGTCTTCCTGATTCTCCAGCAGGCGGCTGATGAAGCGGTGCACGGCGGCGCGGACGGCGGCTTTTTTCATGATGGTTCTTCGGGTGCGTCGGGTTTTATCGTCCCTGCGAGTTCCTGAAGGGTTCCTGAAGATGAGTACAGCAGGCTTCAGCGGGGTGAGCGCTGCCGCTCGTCAATCGAGGTTTTCTCCGGGCGAAAAAAAACGGGTGTGGCGACCGACGCCACACCCGTCGAAGAAAGCATCAAATTGTCATGTTCGGCTTAGATGGCGCTCGCCACCGGCGCAGGGCGGCGGGACATCAGGCTCACCACGACAAAGCTCACCAGACCTACCGCCAGGCTGTAGTAGATCGGAGTGTTGGCATCCAGACCGTCCTTGACCATGAACAGCAGGGCAGTGGCAAAGCCCAGGCCCATGCTGGCGATGGCGCCGGCGGTGGTCGCGCGTTTCCAGAAAATCGCACCGATCAGCGGGATCAACATACCGCCCACCAGCAGGTTGTAAGCCAGGGTCAGGGCGCTGATCACGTCGTTCACTACCAGGGCGATACCCAGAACCACGAGACCGGTCAGCAGGGTCACCAGGCGGTTCATGCTCAGGCTCGACTGCTTGCCGCCACGCAGTTTCGGCAGCAGGTCTTCACTCAGGGTGGTTGCAGCGGCCAGCAGGCCGGCGCTGGCGGTGGACATCATGGCAGCCAGTGCGGCAGCGATCACCAGGCCACGGATACCGTCCGGCAGGGACAGTTTCACGATCGCGGCGAAGGCGTTGTTGACGTTGTCCAGATCCGGGATCAGTACGTGAGCGGCCATGCCGATCAAAGCACAGGCCAGACCGTAGATGATGCAGTAGACACCGGCAGCGGTACCGGCGTATTGCGCGACTTTGGCGGTCTTGACGGTGAACACCCGTTGCCAGATGTCCTGACCGATCAGGATGCCGAAGAAGTAGATCACGAAGTAGGTGATGATGGTGTCCCAACCGATGGTGGTGAAGCTGAAGCTCGCCGCCGGCAGTTTGGTGACCAGCTCATCCCAGCCGCCCACGCGGTACATGCAGATCGGCAACAGGATGAACATCAGGCCCACGGTCTTGATGATGAACTGGACGATGTCGGTCAGGGTCAGTGACCACATGCCGCCGATGGCCGAGTAGATCACCACCACACCACCGCCGACAAGTACCGACAACCAGAACGGCAGGCTGAACAGCACTTGCAGCACGGTGCCGATTGCCAGGATCGAGACCACGCCGATCATCAGGGCGTAGGCCAGCATGATCACCGCGCTCGCGGAACGGGCCATCGGGTTGTAGCGTTTTTCCAGCACCTGGGTAACGGTGTAGATCTTCAGTTTCAGCAGCGGCTTGGCGAGGAACAGGTTCAGCGCCACGATCCCGCAACCCAGTGCGGCGCAGAGCCAGAAACCGGAGATGCCATGCACGTAGCCCAGGCGCACGGTGCCGACGGTGGACGCGCCACCCAGAACCGTTGCCGCCATGGTGCCCATGTACAGCGTCGGGCCCAGGTTACGACCGGCAACGAGAAACTCTTCGTTGGTCTTGGCCTTGCGCATGCCGTAGTAGCCGAGTATCAACATCGCGGCTGCGTAGATGAGTACGACGAATAAATCCAATGCCATGATGGCGGTCTCCGATTGTCTTTTTTATGTGAGGCAGGAAATCAATCTGTAGGAGCAAGGCTTGCCCGCGAACCGCTTTGCACAGTCTGCCAGGCATACCGCGTCATCCTTCTTCGCGGGCAAGCATCGCTTCTACGGGTCAGGCGATCTGTCGCATCGCCTGTGGAACTGGCGCATCCGGGTGCCAGGTATCACGCAATACCGGCAGGGTTCGAAAGCGCGGAAAGCGCAGCCGGGTTCACCGAGCCAGGCTGCGAAATCGTTGGCCGATCCTCAGCGGTGGACTACGCCAGGCAGTACGCAGAGCATTTCGTACAGCAGGTTGGCGGCCAGCAGCGAGGTGTTACCGGTGGTGTCGTAAGCGGGCGAGACTTCTACCAGATCGCAGCCGATCAGGTCGAGGCCTTGGCAGCCGCGAATGATCTCGATCGCCTGAATGGTGGTCAGGCCGCCGATTTCCGGGGTGCCGGTGCCAGGCGCCCAGGCCGGGTCGATGCCGTCGATGTCGAAGCTCAGGTACACCGGACCGCCGCCGACTTTCTCGCGAACTTCGGCCATCAGCGGATCCAGGGACTTGTGCCAGCACTCTTCGGCCTGGACCACGCGGAAGCCCTGGTTGCGGCTCCAGTTGAAGTCGTCAGCGGTGTAGCCCTGGGCGCGCAGACCGATTTGCACGACGCGGTCCGGGTCGATCAGGCCTTCTTCGACGGCGCGACGGAAGGTGGTGCCGTGGGCGATTTTCTCGCCGAACATGTGATCGTTCACATCGGCGTGAGCGTCGATGTGCACCAGGCCGACCTTGCCGTGCTTTTTATGGATGGCACGCAGGATCGGCAGGGTGATGGTGTGGTCGCCGCCCAGGGTCATCGGGATAACATCGTGTTCCAGGATGTTGTCGTAGGCTTCTTCGATGATGCGCACGGCGTCGAGCAGATTGAAGGTGTTGATCGCCACGTCGCCGATGTCGGCAACCGACAGCGAGTCGAACGGAGCAGCGCCGGTGGCCATGTTGTACGGGCGGATCATCACCGATTCGGTGCGGATGTCACGCGGCCCGAAACGGGTGCCGGGGCGCAGGGAGGTACCGATGTCCAGCGGCACGCCAACGAAGGCAGCGTCCAGACCGGCAGCAGTAGGAACATGGGGGAGTCGCAGCATGGTGGCGATGCCGCCGAAGCGCGGCATTTCGTTGCCGCCCAGTGGTTGGTGAAGAATCTTTTCCACGGGAAAGGCCTCATCGTCATTGTTTTATTTATGCAGTCGAGCCCGCTCACGGAAGGCGGGCGCCGCTTTGGACCGATTCTGCGAAATGTAGTGGCCGGGAAGAATCGCTACGGGCAAATACTTAGTTCAGATTTTTCTAAACTAATGCTGAGGGCGGCGGTAGACTTCCTCCATTCGCAAACCGCACAAAGTTAAGGCAAAGCGCGATCCTTGTAGCAGCTGGCGAAGCCTGCGTCCGGCTGCGAAGCAGTCGCAAAACCTGAATGCGAGGTCTGCCTGAAGCACCGCGTTGCCTGATTTCACGACTGCTGCGCAGCCGGACGCAGGCTTCGCCAGCTGCTACATG
>NZ_JBSVXG010000224.1:0-9195 GCF_054070595.1 Pseudomonas sp. SDO55104_S430
ATCCCGCACAAAAGATCGCAGCCCACCGCAACCCAAAGTAGGAGCTGCCGCAGGCTGCGATCTTTTTAGGCTTTGGTTAGAACCACTCATCCTGCATGTTCAAGCACACATCATCCCGCGCCTCGAGAATCGCCAGCTCATGGTGGCAAGCCGGGATTTCCCAGGTCAGGAAATACCGCGCCGCCTGCAGCTTGCCGTTATAGAAGGCCACATCCGCCGCATTGCCCTTGGCCAGCCCTTGCTCGGCGCGAATCGCCTGTTCCAGCCAGCGCCAGCCGATCACCGTATGCCCGAACACCTTCAGGTACAGCGCCGAGTTCGCCAGGCTGCTGTTGACCTTGCCTTGGGCCATGTCGGTCAGCAGACCGATGGTCACGGTTTGCAGGCGGGCCACCAGCTTCTCCAGTGGTTCACGCAGCGGTGTCAGGGATTCGAACGCTTGCGCGCGCTCGGCGGTGTCGGC
Organism: Pseudomonas sp. SDO55104_S430; assembly: GCF_054070595.1. NCBI lineage: Bacteria > Pseudomonadati > Pseudomonadota > Gammaproteobacteria > Pseudomonadales > Pseudomonadaceae > Pseudomonas > Pseudomonas sp. SDO55104_S430. Next base: position 464 of record NZ_JBSVXG010000224.1, read on the forward strand.
GATCAGGCGGATCAGTTGCTTGAGCCCTGCACCGCCGTTCTGCGCCAGCTTGCGGCCCAGCAGGTCCAGCGACTGAATGCCGTGGGTGCCTTCGTGGATCGGGTTCAGGCGGTTGTCGCGGTAGTACTGCTCCACCGGGTATTCGCGGGTGTAGCCGTGGCCGCCGAGGATCTGGATCGCCAGTTCGTTGGCCTTCAGGCAGAACTCCGACGGCCAGGATTTGACGATCGGCGTCAGCAGATCCAACAGCTCATGGGCTTGCTTGCGCTCGGCTTCGGTCTCGAGGGTGGTTGTGTCGTCGAACAGTCGCGCCGCATACAGACCCAGGTCGAACGAGCCTTCGACGTAGGCCTTTTGCGTCAGCAGCATGCGCTTGACGTCGGCGTGCTGGATGATCGCCACCGGTGCGGTGTTCGGGTCCTTGCTGTCCGGCACGCGGCCCTGCGGGCGTTCGCGAGCGTACTCCAGGGAGTACAGGTAGCCCGCATACCCGAGCATCACCGCGCCCATGCCGACGCCGATCCGCGCCTCGTTCATCATCTGGAACATGTAGCTCAGGCCGTGGTGCGGCTTGCCCACCAGATAGCCGACACACTCACCGTTATCGCCGAAGTTCAGCGCGGTGGAGGTGGTGCCGCGCCAGCCCATCTTGTGGAACAGGCCGGCCAGCAGCACGTCGTTGCGCTGGCCCAGGCTGCCGTCGTCGTTGACCAGGAACTTGGGCACGATGAACAACGAGATGCCCTTCACCCCGGCGGGTGCGTCCGGCAGCTTGGCCAGTACCATGTGCACGATGTTTTCCGACAGCGGGTGATCGCCGCCGGAGATGAAGATCTTGTTGCCCCTCAGGCGATAGGTGCCGTCGGCCGCAGGCTCGGCGCGGGTGCGGATGTCCGACAGGGATGAGCCTGCGTGGGGTTCGGTCAGGGCCATGGTGCCGAAGAAACGGCCGTCGATCATTGGTTGCAGGAAGCGCTGCTTTTGTTCGTCGGTGCCGAAGCTTTCGATCAGGTTTGCCGCGCCCATGGTCAGGAACGGGTACGAGGTGGAGGCGGCGTTGGCCGATTGGAAATGTGCGAAGCAGGCCTGGGACAGCAGGGTAGGCAGCTGCATGCCGCCCGCCTCGAAACTGCGCGCGGCGTTGAGGAAGCCGGCTTCAAGAAAGGCGTCCACCGCCGGTTTGACTTCCGGAATAAGAATCGCCCGGCCGTCCTCGTAGCGCGGCTCGTTCTCGTCGCCCTTGCGGTTGTGCGGTGCGAAGAACTTCTCGGCGATGCTGCGGGCGGTGCCAAGGGCGGCATCGAAGGTTTCGCGGTTGTGCTCGGCGAAACGCTCACGCTGGGTCAGGCCTTCGGCATCGAGGACTTCGTACAGCTCGAAAGCCAGATTGCGGGAACTGAGCAACGTCTCGGACATGGCGGCCTACCTTTTATTGAAGTGGGCCGAGTCTAAGGTGGGGGAATGGAGGAGGTACAGGATGATTGATGAGCGTGATGGTGAGTTGCGGGCACCGCTAATCAAATGTGGGAGCGGGCTTGCTCGCGAAGGGGGCTGATCATTCAACATTGATGTCGACTGATACACCGCTTTCGCGAGCAAGCCCGCTCCCACCAGGATTTGTGCAAGCCGGGCATCTTGTGGGTGCCCGGAGGTATTGCGGATTAACCGATCGTCATCAAGCTCGCATTACCACCCGCCGCAGCCGTGTTGACACTCAACGCCCGCTCGATCACCAGACGCTCCAGCGCAATGTTGGACTCGCCCTGGGACAGACCCTGCACCCCGACGATCGCGCCGGCGCGCTTGGCGACCTGCTGGCATACCGCGCGCAGCTGGTCGGAATGGCCATGATGCAGAACCGCATCGAACACCACTTCGTCCTTATTCCAGTCGGCCACCAGCTTGATGCGCGCCTGAATCTCCTTCGGCAGACGTGCAAGCAGCGCCTTGGACAATTCACCTTCCGGCCATACCGCCGAACCGCCGACAGCCAGGACTGCCGCCAATTGGCTCAGCAGATCGCCTTCGACTTCCGCCAGGCACAGCACGTGTTCACGCGGCAGGATCGCATAGCTGTTGCGCTCGCCGGTCGGGCCGGCCAGGACGCGGGTGACACCGCTTTGCGATTGCGCGGCGAACTGCACGCACAGGGCGCTCAGGTCGGCGAACTTGTTGCTGTCGGCCCAGGCTTTCAGGGCGGTCAGCGGTTTGCTCATGGCTTCACGCAGACGCACGTCCGGCGCCGCGGCTGCATCGGCGCGGGCGAAGGATTGTTCGATTGCGTCTGTAGGACGAGTCGACAGCAGGCGGTACAGGTACAGCGGACCACCGGCCTTCGGACCGGTACCCGACAGACCTTCGCCGCCGAACGGCTGCACGCCGACCACGGCACCGACGATGTTGCGGTTGACGTAGACGTTACCGGCATTGACGGTGTCGATCACCTTGGCGATGGTCTCGTCGATTCGGGTGTGCACGCCCAGGGTCAGGCCGTAGCCGGAGGCATTGATCTGGCCGATCAGCTGGTCGATGTCCTTGCGCTTGTAGCGAACCACGTGCAGCACCGGACCGAAGATCTCCCGCTGCAGTTCGTCGAAGCTTTCCAGTTCTATCAGGGTCGGCATCACGAAGGTGCCGCGCTTGATTTCTTCGGCATCGGCGATCGCCACCTGGTACACGTTGCGACCTTTGTCGCGCATGGCCTGGATGTGTTTCTCGATGCCGGCCTTGGCTTCGGCGTCGATCACCGGGCCAATGTCTACCGACAGGCGCTCAGGGTTGCCGAGACGGCTTTCGGCCATCGCGCCCTTGAGCATTTCGATGACGCGGTCGGCGGAATCTTCCTGCAGGCACAGTACACGCAGGGCCGAGCAACGCTGGCCGGCGCTGTCGAAGGCCGAGGATACGACGTCGATGACCACTTGTTCAGTCAGCGCCGAGGAGTCGACGATCATCGCGTTCTGGCCGCCGGTTTCGGCGATCAGCGGAATCGGGCGGCCCTGGCTGTCCAGGCGACCGGCGATGTTGCGTTGCAACAGGCGCGCAACTTCGGTGGAGCCGGTGAACATCACGCCTTTGACGCGATCATCGCCCACCAGACCGGCGCCGACGGTTTCGCCGCGGCCCGGCAGCAGTTGCAGCACGCCTTCCGGAATGCCGGCTTCGAGCAGCAGGCGCACGGCCTGAGCCGCCACCAGCGGCGTCTGTTCGGCAGGTTTGGCCAGTACCGGGTTACCGGCAGCCAGTGCTGCAGCGACCTGACCGCTGAAAATCGCCAGCGGGAAGTTCCACGGGCTGATGCACACCACAGGGCCTAGCGGGCGGTGAGCGTCGTTGGTGAAATCGTTGCGTGCCTGCACCGCGTAGTAACGCAGGAAGTCCACGGCTTCGCGCACTTCGGCGATGGCGTTGGCGAAGGTCTTGCCGGCTTCGCGGGCCAGCAAGCCCATCAGTGGCTGGATCTCGCCTTCCATCAGGTCGGCGGCACGTTCCAGGATCGCGGCGCGCTCGGCCGGCGGGGTGGCCTGCCAGATCGGTGCGGCGTTCAGGGCGCATTGAATGGCGTTGTCGACGTCATCGACAGTGGCTTCCTGCACATGGCCGACCACGTCACGCAGATCCGACGGGTTCAGCACGGCGCTCGGCGCTTCGTTGCTGGAGGCGCAACCGAGCATCGGCGCGGCTTTCCAGTTGTTGTGTGCGGTGGCCAGCAGCGCGCAGGACAGCGACGCCAGACGATGTTCGTTGGCCATGTCGATGCCGCTGGAGTTGGCGCGCTCGGCACCGTACAGGTCGCGCGGCAGCGGAATGCGCGGGTGCGGCAGGCCGAAACCACCTTCGGCGGTGGCCATCTTCTCGATGCTCGCCACCGGATCGGCTACCAGTTCCTGGATCGAAATCGACTGATCGGCAATGCGATTGACGAACGAGGTGTTGGCGCCGTTTTCCAGCAGGCGACGAACCAGGTATGCCAGCAGGGTTTCGTGGGTGCCGACCGGAGCGTAAACGCGGCACGGACGGTTCAGCTTGCCTTCGGCAACTTTGCCTACAACCTGTTCGTACAGCGGTTCACCCATGCCATGCAGGCACTGGAACTCGTACTGGCCCGGGTAATAGTTCTGACCGGCGATGTGGTAGATGGCCGACAGAGTGTGGGCGTTGTGCGTGGCGAACTGCGGGTAGATGACTTCCGGCACCGACAGCAGTTTGCGGGCGCAGGCGATGTAGGAAACGTCGGTGTACACCTTGCGGGTGTAGACCGGATAGCCTTCCAGACCTTCGACCTGGGCGCGCTTGATTTCGCTGTCCCAGTAAGCGCCTTTCACCAGACGGATCATCAGGCGATGACGGCTGCGGCGAGCCAGGTCGATCACGTAGTCGATCACGTACGGGCAACGCTTCTGGTAAGCCTGTATCACGAAACCGATGCCGTTCCAGCCGGTCAGTTGCGGCTCGAAGCACAGGCGTTCGAGCAGATCCAGCGATAGCTCCAGGCGGTCGGCTTCTTCGGCGTCGATGTTCAGGCCGATGTCGTATTGCTTGGCCAGCAGGGTCAGCGACAGCAGGCGCGGGTACAGCTCGTCCATCACGCGCTCGTACTGGGCGCGGCTGTAGCGTGGGTGCAGGGCGGACAGCTTGATCGAAATGCCCGGGCCTTCATAAATGCCGCGACCGTGGGAGGCCTTGCCGATCGAGTGGATGGCTTGTTCGTACGAGGCCAGATACTTCTGGGCGTCGTGTTCGGTCAGCGCCGCTTCACCGAGCATGTCGTAGGAGTAGCGGAAGCCCTTGGCTTCGAACTTGCTCGCATTGGCGAGGGCTTCGGCGATGGTTTCGCCGGTGACGAACTGCTCTCCCATAAGACGCATGGCCATGTCGACGCCCTTGCGGATCATCGGCTCGCCGCTCTTGCCGATGATGCGGCTCAGGGAGGAAGTCAGGCCGGCTTCGTTGTGGGTCGAAACCAGTTTGCCGGTCAGCAGCAGGCCCCAGGTGGCGGCGTTGACGAACAGCGACGGGCTGTTGCCCAGGTGCGGCTGCCAGTTGCCGGTGCTGATCTTGTCGCGGATCAGCGCGTCACGGGTGCCTTTGTCCGGGATACGCAGCAGCGCTTCGGCCAGGCACATCAGCGCCACGCCTTCCTGGGACGACAGGGAGAATTCCTGAAGCAGGCCCTGAACGATGCCCGCGCGGCCGCCGGCACTCTTCTGGTTGCGCAGTTTTTCGGCAATCGAGGCGGCGAGCTTGTTGGTGGCTTCGGCCATCGGTGCCGGCAGGCGCGCCTGCTCGATCAGCATCGGTACCACTTCCGGCTCCGGGCGACGGTAAGCGGCGGTGATGGAGGCGCGCAGTACCGATTGCGGCAGGATGCTTTCAGCGAATTCGAGGAAGCACTGGTGGGCGTGATCGGCGTGGACTTCACCGGCGTCGTCAGCGACTGCGGTGGCCGAACCGTTCAGCTCGGTCAGGGTTGCACCACCCTCGAGTTTTTCCAGGTAATTGAAAATTGCCTGCTTGATCAGCCAGTGCGGCGTGCGATCAATCGAGGTCGCGGCGGCCTTGAGGCGTTCGCGGGTCGGGTCGTCAAGTTTGACGCCAAGGGTGGTGGTAGCCATGTTTTTATCCTCATGTTTGCCACGACCGCGTGGCATCAGCTGGCGGCAAGATTAGCTGCGCGCCGATAGAGGTGCAACCCGGTGCAACCCTTTTTTGTAGGAATATTCGGCGCCTCGTCGGGAGTAAATTCTGGTACGAAAGTGCAACCCGTGCTTGGAGCTTTTGGTTCTGAGGGCATGGAAGTGCTAGATCAAAACGGAGTAAAAACTACGGTTTGTCGGTGATTTCGCGTAGGTGCAACTTATTCTCAAGAAATGGGTTGCACCGTATTTGCTTTGGCGAATAGCATTCGTGCCCCAAGGTGCAACCTGCCTAAAACAGGTGCGCCGGCTGATGGCTTTCCTGGGGAAACATCAGTCCTAAATGCGCGGCATCCAGATCCGTCTGTCAAACATCAGCGTTTGCCAGCGGTTTCACCCGCCGCAGCTACATAAAAACAAAGCCAGGGCGTCACTTAATGAGCGTAATGAATCCAACCCTGATCACGTTCGTGATCTACATCGCAGCAATGGTGCTGATCGGCTTCATGGCCTATCGCTCCACGAACAACCTTTCCGATTACATTCTTGGCGGCCGCAGCCTGGGCAGCGTCGTGACCGCGCTGTCCGCCGGTGCTTCCGACATGAGTGGCTGGTTGTTGATGGGCCTGCCGGGCGCCATCTACATGTCCGGCCTGTCCGAAAGCTGGATCGCCATCGGCCTGATCGTCGGCGCGTACCTGAACTGGCTGTTCGTCGCCGGCCGTCTGCGGGTGCAGACCGAGCACAACGGTGACGCCCTGACCCTGCCGGATTACTTCTCCAGCCGTTTCGAAGACAAGAGCGGCCTGCTGCGGATCATCTCAGCCGTGGTCATCCTGGTGTTCTTCACCATCTACTGCGCTTCGGGCATCGTGGCCGGTGCCCGTCTGTTCGAAAGCACATTCGGCATGTCTTACGAGACCGCGCTGTGGGCCGGCGCCGCGGCGACCATCGCCTACACCTTCGTCGGCGGTTTCCTGGCGGTGAGCTGGACCGACACCGTACAAGCCACGCTGATGATCTTCGCCCTGTTGCTGACGCCGATCATCGTGCTGCTGGCCACCGGTGGCGTCGACACCACCTTCCTGGCCATCGAAGCGCAGAACCCGAGCAACTTCGACATGCTGCGCAACACCACCTTCATCGGCATCATCTCGCTGATGGGCTGGGGCCTGGGCTACTTCGGCCAGCCGCACATCCTGGCGCGTTTCATGGCGGCGGATTCGGTTAAGTCGATCGCCAACGCCCGTCGCATCTCCATGACCTGGATGATCCTGTGCCTGGGCGGTACCGTGGCTGTCGGCTTCTTCGGTATCGCGTACTTCTCGGCGAACCCTGAGATGGCCGGTCCCGTGACTGAAAACCATGAGCGCGTGTTCATCGAACTGGCGAAAATCCTGTTCAACCCATGGATTGCCGGTGTGCTGCTGTCGGCCATTCTGGCGGCGGTAATGAGCACCCTGAGCTGCCAGTTGCTGGTGTGCTCGAGCGCCCTGACCGAAGACTTCTACAAAACCTTCCTGCGTAAATCCGCTTCCCAGCTGGAACTGGTCTGGGTCGGTCGTGCCATGGTGCTGGTGGTGGCGCTGATTGCCATCGCGATGGCTGCGAATCCGGAAAACCGCGTGCTGGGTCTGGTCAGCTACGCATGGGCCGGTTTCGGTGCTGCGTTCGGTCCGGTTGTGCTGATCTCCGTGATCTGGAAGGACATGACTCGCAACGGCGCACTGGCCGGCATCCTGGTGGGTGCGATCACTGTGATCGTGTGGAAGCATTTCGAACTGCTGGGTCTGTACGAAATCATCCCTGGCTTCATCTTCGCCAGCCTGGCGATCTACATCGTCAGCAAGATGGGCGCGCCGACTGCCGGCATGCTGCAGCGTTTTGCGGCGGCGGAGAGTGATTACCGCCTGAACAAGTAATTGGCGAGAGCCGACGGCTTGAATGAAAACGGCCCGCTTCCGTGATGGAGGCGGGCCGTTTTTTTGCGTCGGTGTTGTGGAATGCATACTCCTGTGGGAGCGGGCTTGCTCGCGAAAGCGGTGTGTCAGCCGGCAATGATGTGACTGACACGCCCTCTTCGCGAGCAAGCCCGCTCCCACAGGAGTCCCAGTCATGTTGGATTGATGTGTAAGCCGCCCGGCCGCCAACTCCTGACTTGCAGGCCGGCAGAAGGTAAACTTCCCGGCCTTCGCAGGAGCAGCCATGAATTATCGTCACGCCTTCCATGCCGGCAATCACGCCGACGTGTTCAAACACCTGACCTTGACCCGCCTCATCGCCCTGATGTCGCGCAAGGAGCAGCCGTTTGCCTATCTCGACACCCACGCCGGCATTGGTCTGTATGACCTGCAGGGCGATCAGGCCAATCGCACCGGCGAGTACCTGGAAGGCATCGCGCGTCTTTGGAATCAGACGGACCTGCCGATCCTGACCGCCGACTACATGCAGGTGCTGCATGAGATGAACCCGGATGGCCAGTTGCGTTACTACCCGGGCTCACCGGAGCTGGCGCGGCGCCTGACCCGCCGGCAGGATCGCGTGCTGATCAACGAGAAACACCCCGAAGACGGTCTGCTGCTCAAGGAAAACATGGCTGGCGATCGCCGGGTCAAGGTTCACCTGGGGGAAGGCTGGCATGTGCCGCGGGCGTTGCTACCGGTGCCGGAAAAACGCGCGGTGATGCTGATCGACCCGCCATTCGAAAAGCTCGACGAGATGCAGCGCTGCGCATTGTCGATGAAAGAGGCGATCGGTCGGATGCGCCAGACCGTGGCGGCCATCTGGTACCCGGTGAAGGATCAGCGTGCACTACGCCGTTTCTATCAGGACCTGGCCGGCACCGGCGCGCCGAAGTTGTTGCGCGTGGAGTTGCTGGTGCATCCGCTGGACACGCCGAACAGCCTGAACGGCTCCGGTCTGGCGATTGCCAATCCGCCGTGGGGGCTGGAGGAAGAATTGCGTGAGCTGCTGCCGTGGTTGGCCGAGAAGCTCGGGCAGACCCAGGGTGGGTGGAAGATGGACTGGTTGATCGCTGAATAAAGCCTGGATCAAGATCAAAAGATCGCAGCCTGCGGCAGCTCCTACAGATGTACG
>NZ_JBSVXG010000225.1:0-9185 GCF_054070595.1 Pseudomonas sp. SDO55104_S430
GAACGATCCCCGGTTGCATCAGGCACACCGCGTTACCGTTCTTCGCGGGCAAGCCTCGCTCCTACGGGGGCGGGGACAAACTGGCAGGCATATTCATATGCCCTTTCGATCTAGCCCGCGCCCTGATTAGAAGCAGGTCGCTGTGCTAGGATCCCCGCTCGAACACGGCCCGCTGGCCGTTCATAAGAAAGTTTTCGTGAGTAGCCATGGTCGACAAACTGACGCATCTGAAACAGCTGGAGGCGGAAAGCATCCACATCATCCGCGAGGTGGCCGCCGAGTTCGACAACCCGGTGATGCTGTACTCCATCGGTAAAGACTCCGCCGTGATGCTGCACCTGGCACGCAAGGCGTTCTTCCCGGGCAAGCTGCCGTTTCCGGTGATGCACGTCGACACCCGCTGGAAATTCCAGGAGATGTACGCCTTCCGCGACAAGATGGTTGCGGACCTGGGCCTGGACCTGATCACCCACATCAACCCGGATGGCGTGGCGCAGAACATCAACCCGTTCACCCACGGCAGTGCCAAGCACACCGACATCATGAAGACCGAAGGTCTGAAACAGGCTTTGGACAAGCATGGTTTCGACGCCGCCTTCGGTGGCGCACGCCGCGATGAAGAGAAATCCCGCGCCAAGGAGCGCGTGTACTCGTTCCGCGACAGCAAGCATCGCTGGGACCCGAAAAACCAGCGTCCTGAGCTGTGGAACGTCTACAACGGCAAGGTCAACAAGGGCGAGTCGATCCGCGTTTTCCCGCTGTCGAACTGGACCGAGCTGGACATCTGGCAGTACATCTACCTCGAAGGCATCCCGATCGTGCCGCTGTACTTCGCCGCCGAGCGTGAAGTGATCGAGAAGAACGGCACCCTGATCATGATCGATGACGAGCGCATCCTCGAGCACCTGAGCGATGAAGACAAAGCCCGCATCGTCAAAAAGAAAGTGCGTTTCCGTACCCTTGGCTGCTACCCGTTGACGGGCGCGGTGGAGTCCGAGGCCGAAAGCCTCACGGACATCATTCAGGAAATGCTCCTGACGCGAACTTCCGAGCGCCAGGGCCGTGTCATCGACCACGATGGCGCAGGCTCGATGGAAGACAAAAAACGTCAAGGTTATTTCTAAGGGGCTGTCATGTCGCATCAATCTGATTTGATCAGCGAGGACATCCTCGCCTACCTGGGCCAGCACGAACGTAAAGAGCTGCTGCGCTTCCTGACCTGCGGTAACGTCGACGACGGCAAGAGCACCCTCATCGGGCGCCTGCTGCACGACTCCAAGATGATCTACGAAGATCACCTGGAAGCGATCACCCGCGACTCGAAAAAAGTCGGCACCACCGGCGAAGACATCGACCTGGCATTGCTGGTCGACGGCCTGCAGGCCGAGCGTGAGCAGGGCATCACCATCGATGTCGCCTACCGCTATTTCTCCACCGCCAAGCGCAAGTTCATCATCGCCGACACCCCGGGCCACGAGCAGTACACTCGCAACATGGCCACCGGTGCGTCCACCTGTGACCTGGCGATCATCCTGGTCGACGCCCGTTACGGCGTGCAGACCCAGACCCGTCGCCACAGCTTCATCGCCTCCCTGCTGGGCATCAAGCACATCGTCGTCGCCATCAACAAGATGGACCTCAAGGGTTTCGACCAGGACGTGTTCGAGTCGATCAAGGCCGATTACCTGAAGTTCGCCGAAGGCCTGAAACTGCAGCCGACCAGCCTGCACTTCGTGCCGATGTCTGCCCTCAAGGGCGACAACGTGGTGAACAAATCCGAGCGCTCGCCGTGGTACACCGGCCAGTCGCTGATGGAAATTCTCGAGACCGTGGAAGTGGCGGGCGATCGCAACTTCACTGACCTGCGTTTCCCGGTGCAGTACGTCAACCGTCCGAACCTGAACTTCCGCGGTTTCGCCGGCACCCTGGCCAGCGGCATCGTCAAGAAAGGCGACGAAGTTGTGGTGCTGCCGTCGGGCAAGAGCAGCCGCGTGAAATCCATCGTCACCTTCGAAGGTGAGTTGGAACACGCAGGTCCAGGTCAAGCGGTGACGCTGACCATGGAAGACGAAATCGACATCTCCCGTGGCGACTTGCTGGTTCACGCCGACAACGTGCCGCCAGTCACCGACAGCTTCGAAGCGATGCTGGTGTGGATGGCTGAAGAGCCGATGCTGCCGGGCAAGAAATACGACATCAAGCGCGCCACCAGCTACGTGCCGGGCTCCATTGCCAGCATCGTCAACAAGGTCGACGTGAACACCCTTGAAGAAGGTTCGGCCAGTGCGTTGCAGCTGAACGAAATCGGCAAGGTCAAGATCGCGCTCGACGCGCCGATCGCCCTCGACGGTTACGACAGCAACCGCACCACCGGTGCGTTCATCGTCATCGACCGCTTGACCAACGGCACCGTTGGCGCGGGCATGATCGTGGCTCAACCGGTTGCCCATGGCACCAGCACTCACCACGGCAAACTGGCTCACGTTGCCACCGAAGAACGTGCGCAACGCTTCGGCCAGCAGCCGGCCACCGTGCTGTTCAGCGGCCTGTCGGGCGCTGGCAAGAGCACCCTGGCTTACGCTGTGGAGCGCAAGCTGTTCGACCTCGGTCGTGCGGTGTTCGTCCTCGATGGCCAGAACCTGCGTCACGACCTGAACAAGGGTCTGCCGCAGGATCGCGCCGGGCGTACCGAGAACTGGCGTCGTGCCGCCCACGTGGCGCGTCAGTTCAACGAAGCCGGTCTGTTGACTCTGGCTGCGTTCGTTGCGCCGAGTGCCGAGGGTCGTGAGCAGGCCAAGGAGCTGATTGGTAAAGATCGTCTGATGACGGTCTATGTCCAGGCCTCGCCAACCGTCTGCGCCGAGCGTGATCCGCAAGGTCTGTACGCGGCGGCCGGGGATAACATCCCGGGCGAATCCTTCCCGTACGACGTGCCGCTGGATGCCGATCTGGTGATCGACACCCAGTCGGTTTCGCTGGAAGAAGGCGTCAAGCAAGTGCTGGATCTGCTGCGCAAGCGTGGTGCGATCTAAGGCAAGGGCAGCGGTGAGCTTCTAGCTTCAAGCTGCAAGAAAAAGCCCGCGGACAGGTGACTGTCTGCGGGCTTTTTTGTGTCTGTTCGGACGCGTTCGCGGGCAAGCCTCGCTCCTACAGTTGCGTGCCTCGTAGGAGCGAGGCTTGCCCGCGAAGAGGCCGGTGCAGGCGATAAATTATCTGGCGGGATACTCCCGATGCATCTGCTCCAGCAACGCATCCTTGTCCTGCCACAACTGATTGATCCACCCCTGGAACTGCAACCGGTACTCACCGTCCTGGTCATAGTTCTTGCCCACGAACTGTGGCGGAATCTTCAGCTCTTCGAAGTGCACAACCACATCCTTCACATTCCCGCACAGCAGGTCCCAGAAGCCCGGGCGTCCGGCCGGGTAGTGGATGGTCACGTTGACGATCGATTCCAGCTGTTCGCCCATCGCATCCAGCACAAAGGCAATGCCACCGGCCTTGGGTTTGAGCAGGTATTTGAACGGTGATTTCTGCTGGGCATGTTTGCCGTCCGTAAAACGCGTGCCTTCGACGAAGTTGAAAATACCGACCGGGTTGTTGCGAAACTTCGCACAGGTCTTGCGGGTGGTTTCCAGGTCCTTGCCTTTCTTCTCCGGGTGCTTCTCCAGATACGCCTTGGAGTAGCGTTTCATGAACGGAAAGCCCAGCGCCCACCACGCCAGCCCGATCACCGGGACCCAGATCAGCTCCTGCTTGAGAAAGAACTTCAGCGGCTGGATGCGCCGGTTGAGCACGTATTGCAGCACCAGAATGTCGACCCAACTCTGATGGTTGCTGGTGATCAGGTAGGAGTGCTGATAGTCGAGGCCTTGCAGGCCGCTGATATGCCAGCGGGTGCGCCGCACCAGGTTCATCCAGCCTTTGTTGAGGCTGATCCAGGCTTCGTGGGTGTGGCTCATCAGCCAGCCGGCAATGCGTTGGGTGAAGGCGAACGGCAAGGCCTTGATCAGCGCCACGCAGAACAGAAACGAGCACAGGAGAATCGTGTTCAGGGCCAACAGCAACGAAGCGATTACACCGCGCGCGGGTGCAGGTAGAAAGTCCAGCATTTAAACATCCATAGGTCGGTTGGCTGCCTGGATCGCGGTCAAGGCGATGGTGTAGACGATGTCATCGACCTGCGCACCACGGGGTAAGTCGTTCACCGGTTTGCGCAGGCCCTGCAGCATCGGCCCGAGGCTGACGCAGTCGGCACTGCGCTGCACGGCTTTGTGCGTGGTGTTGCCGGTGTTCAGGTCGGGGAACACGAACACCGTGGCGCGACCGGCCACCTGACTGTTCGGCGCCAGTTGCCGGGCCACGGTTTCGTTGGCGGCGGCATCGTATTGCAATGGGCCGTCGATCAGTAGCGAACGTTGCTGTTCATGGGCGAGCAGTGTCGCTTCACGGACCTTCTCAACTTCCTCGCCAGTTGCCGACTCACCGCTGGAGTAACTGATCATCGCCACCCGTGGCGTGATGCCGAAGGCCGCTGCCGAGTCCGCGCTTTGCAGGGCGATCTCTGCCAGTTCGCTGGCGCTCGGGTGCGGGTTCATCACGCAGTCGCCGTACACCAGCACCTCTTCGGGGAACAGCATGAAGAACACCGACGACACCAGGGTGCAGCCCGGCGCGGTCTTGATCAGTTGCAGGGCAGGGCGGATGGTATTGGCGGTGGAATGAATGACCCCGGACACCAGGCCATCGACTTCGTCCAGCGCCAGCATCATGGTGCCGATCACCACCGGGTCTTCCAGTTGCTGCTCGGCCATCGGTGCGTTGAGGCTCTTGGTCTTGCGCAGCGCAACCATCGGCTCGACATAACGCTCGCGAATCAAATCCGGATCGAGGATTTCCAGCCCCGCCGGCAGTTCGATGCCCTGGGCGCGAGCGACCGCTTCGACGTCCGCCGGCTTGGCCAGCAACACGCAGCGGGCGATGCCACGGGCCTGACAGATCGCCGCGGCCTGCACGGTCAGCGGCTCGCTGCCTTCGGGCAGGACGATGCGCTTGTTGGCGCTCTGGGCGCGCTGGATCAGTTGATAGCGGAACACCGCCGGTGACAGGCGCATTTCCCGTGGCGTGCCGCAGCGCTGATGCAGCCAGTTGGCGTCCAGATAACCGGCGACGAAATCGGTGATGATTTCCGCACGCTCGCGGTCGTCGATCGGGATTTCCTTGTTCAGTCCGTTCAACAGGTTGGCGGTGTCGTAGGAACCGGTGCTCACCGACAGCACCGGCAGGCCGGCCTGCAGGGCGCCACGGCAGAGTTCCATGATGCGCGGATCGGGCAGGGTGTCGCTGGTCAGCAGCAGGCCGGCCAGGGGTACGCCGTTGATGGCCGCCAGGCTCACCGCGAGGATGATGTCGTCGCGATCGCCGGGGGTCACCACCAGCACGCCGGGCTTGAGCAGGTCCACGGTGTTGCGCATGGTGCGGGCGCAAATGATGGTCTTGGTCATGCGCCGGGTTTCATAGTCGCCGGCATTGAGCACCTGGGCGCCCATCAGGTCGGCCACGTCGCGGGTGCGCGGGGCGTTCAGTTCCGGCTGATAGGGAATGCAGCCCAGCAGACGGAAGTCGCCACTGCGCAGCAGCGGCGAATGTTCCTTCAGGCGCGCGGCGAAGGCATCCATGCTCTCGTCGGTCTTGACCTTGTTCAGGATCACGCCGAGGACCTTCGGGTCTTTCGGGCCGCCGAACAATTGCGCCTGCAACTCCACGCGACCGGACAGTTCGGTCAGCACTTCGTTTTCCGGCGCCGACACCAGAATCACTTCGGCATCCAGGCTCTTGGCCAGGTGCAGGTTGACCCGCGCGGCATAACTGGCGCTGCGGGTCGGCACCATGCCTTCGACGATCAGCACGTCCTTGCCGATGGCGGCCTGTTGGTAAAGGGTGATGATTTCTTCGAGCAACTCATCGAGCTGACCGTCGCCAAGCATGCGCTCGACATGAGCCAGACCCAAAGGCTGTGGCGGCTTCAGGCCGTGGGTGCGCGCCACCAGTTCGGTGGAGCGTTCAGGGCCGGTGTCACCCGGATGTGGTTGAGCAATCGGTTTGAAAAAGCCGACCTTGAGGCCGGCGCGTTCCAGAGTGCGTACCAGCCCGAGGCTGATGGACGTCAGACCCACGCCGAAATCGGTGGGTGCGATGAAAAAAGTTTGCATGCGGATTCTCTGAAGGAGCATGGCAAGGGTGAAGGCCTTTGGCTGGCCGTCTACCGAAATTCAGTCGCCAAGGTTATCGCTAACCGAACCCTGTGCGCACCAACCGCAATCAAAGGGTTGGCCTATTTTTTCATGCCGCTGCGCAGGGTCCATGACCCAGGCGCGCGATTGCCACGGCGGCTGATGGCGCAGGTGCTGGGTGTGGCCGCAGGAAAGTTCGGCCACCCAGTGTCCGTCCTCGTCCTGATGAAAGCCCGTGATGGTCGCACCCCGTCTGTCCGGGTTGTGTTCGCTTTCGGGCGATTGCTTCGCTAAACTCGGTCTTTCATTATTCTTTTGCAAAAGGTCTCGCCCCATGCTGATCGCCGCCAATAAGGCTGTCTCCATCGACTATACCCTGACCAACGACGCTGGTGAGGTCATCGACAGCTCCGCCGGCGGCGCGCCGCTGGTTTACCTGCAAGGCGCAGGCAACATCATCCCGGGTCTGGAAAAGGCTCTGGAAGGCAAGGCAGTCGGCGACGAACTGAACGTATCCGTCGAGCCTGAAGACGCTTACGGCGAATACGCTGCCGAACTGGTCAGCACCCTGAGCCGCAGCATGTTCGAAGGCGTCGACGAGCTGGAAGTGGGCATGCAGTTCCACGCTTCCGCGCCGGACGGCCAGATGCAGATCGTAACCATCCGTGATCTGGACGGCGACGACGTCACCGTCGACGGCAACCACCCGTTGGCCGGTCAGCGCCTGAACTTCAAGGTCAAGATCGTCAGCATTCGTGATGCCAGCCAGGAAGAAATCGCTCATGGTCACGTCCATGGCGAAGGTGGCCATCACCACTGATTTTCTGCGCTAAGCTTTCGATAACTGGAGAGGCGCCCCGAGGGCGCCTTTTTAGTCTGCGGCCGTCCCAGGCGACACCGCCAAGTCGTTGTTTCGAGAAAAACACGGGAATCTGGAGTACGTCATGAGTGCTTTTCACGACCTTAATTTGACAGGCCTGGATGGTAAGGCGCTTCCTTTGGCTCCGTTCAAGGGGCACGTCGTGCTGGTGGTCAACGTGGCCTCCAAGTGCGGCCTGACGCCACAGTACGCGGCGCTGGAAAACCTCCATCAGCAATACAAGGGCAAGGGCTTCAGTGTGCTGGGCCTTCCGTGCAACCAGTTTGCCGGCCAGGAACCGGGCTCCGAACAGGAGATCCAGGATTTCTGCAGCCTCAACTACGGCGTGACCTTTCCGTTGTCCAGCAAGCTGGAAGTCAATGGCCATGATCGGCATCAGTTGTACAAACTGCTGGCGGGCGAGGGCGCTGAGTTTCCCGGTGACATCACCTGGAACTTCGAGAAATTCCTGTTGGGCAAGGATGGACGCGTGCTGGCGCGTTTCTCGCCTCGCACTGCGCCGGATGATCCGACGGTTATCCAGGCGATTGAAAAAGCCCTGAGCTGATACCTCCGTACCCTGTCTCTGTAGGAGCCGAGCTTGCTCGCGATGGTCGCAAACGATAACGCTGGGTACCTGACACCCCGCGGCGCATTCGAATCCATCGCGAGCAAGCTCGGCTCCTACAGTGTTGGTCGTCAACGATAACGCTGGCGCGGTTTTTTTGAATCCATCGCGAGCAAGCTCGCTCCTACAGTTGTCTGTGTTTCTCCCTTCTGATCTTTAATCATTCAAATCAATAGTGCTGTTCATCCCGGTTCGCTCTCCATATTATCGCCGTCATAAAGATTATCCCCGTGGAGCGTTCCAATGCCAGTTCAAGCCCTGTTCAAACCGTTCCACCTCGGCACCCTCGAACTGCCGACCCGCGTCGTCATGGCGCCGATGACCCGTTCCTTTTCCCCAGGCGGCGTCCCCAATTCCAAAGTGATCGAGTACTACCGTCGTCGCGCCGCGGCCGGTGTTGGCCTGATCATCACCGAAGGCACCACCGTCGGCCACAAGGCCTCCAACGGCTACCCGAACGTGCCGCATTTCTATGGTGAAGCTGCGCTGGCAGGCTGGAAGAAAGTGGTCGACGCGGTCCACGCCGAAGGTGGCAAGATCGTTCCGCAACTGTGGCACGTCGGCAGCGTGCGCCGTATCGGCACCGAGCCGGATGCCAGCGTGCCGGGTTACGGTCCGTCGGAAAAGATCAAAAACGATCAGGTCGTGATTCACGGCATGAGCAAGCAGGACATTCAGGACGTGATCGCCGCGTTCGCCCAGGCGGCCAAGGATGCCAAAAGCATCGGCATGGACGGCGTGGAAATCCACGGCGCCCACGGCTATCTGATCGACCAGTTCTTCTGGGAAGGCAGCAACCAGCGTACCGATGAATACGGCGGCGACCTGGCCAACCGTTCGCGTTTTGCCATCGAACTGATCCAGGCCGTGCGTGCCGCGGTCGGTGAAGGCTTCCCGATCATCTTCCGCTTCTCCCAGTGGAAACAGCAGGACTACACCGCACGCCTGGTGCAAACCCCGGAAGCGCTGGAGGCGTTTCTCAAGCCGTTGGCCGATGCCGGCGTGGACATCTTCCACTGCTCGACCCGCCGCTTCTGGGAGCCGGAGTTCGACGGTTCCGAACTGAACCTGGCCGGTTGGACCCGCAAGCTCACCGGCAAACCAACCATCACCGTCGGTAGCGTCGGCCTGGACGGCGAGTTCCTGCAGTTCATGGTCAACACCGACAAGGTCGCCCAACCTGCGAGCCTGGAAAAGCTGCTGGAGCGTCTGAACAACGATGAGTTCGACCTCGTGGCCGTCGGCCGCGCGCTGCTGGTGGACCCGGACTGGGCGCAGAAGGTGCGTGAAGGGCGTGAGCAGGACATTCTGCCGTTCAGCCGTGATGCGTTGATGACGCTGGTTTAAGCGGCGTCTGTCAGGGCCTCATCGCGGGCAAGCCCGCTCCCACAGTTTCTGTGTGCTCCACGGACCCTGTGGGAGCGGGCTTGCCCGCGATGACGGTCTGACAGTCGACATCAATGTT
>NZ_JBSVXG010000226.1:0-9089 GCF_054070595.1 Pseudomonas sp. SDO55104_S430
TGTTGTCTGGTCCGCCGTCTTCGCGGGCAAGCCTCGCTCCTACAGGGTCGGGATCAGACCCTGACATCCCCCCGCGGCCCGGCGATGGCCCAGATGATCAGGCCCAGCACCGGCAGCAGGACGATCAACAGCACCCAGAGGACTTTCATCCCGGTTTCGGCGCCGCTTTTCAGGACGTTGATGATTGCCCAGATATCCAGGGCAAGAATGATCAGGCCAACCAGGCTGTTGAAGGTGGAACCCATGGCAATGCTCCGCAAGAGTGGTATGCCATTAGGATAGCCGGCTCTGTCCGGGGTTCCGTTTTATTGACAGCTTTGTCGACTCAGACGTGGATCGCCACTTTCAGGGCTTCCAGGGCCGGCGCCGCCGCGATGCCGACCTGCGCGCACAATTCCAGCACCCGTGGCACGTCGTTGCCGTAGACCAGCACCATCTGCAGTTCATCGTCGAGCAACTGGCTGAGGTTCATCAGGGTGTAGCCGCCGTTTTCCTTGTTCATGCTGCTCATTTGCACCTGAATGCGGTTGAGCGCGGTCAGCGCCTCGGTCTTGGCCAGTTGCTTGGGCTTGAGGTTGAACTCCACTGCGGGGCCGAACGAGGCGACGATCTGGGCGAACAGGTCGACGTAGGTGTCGGCCTGGAACAGCACGGTGTCGGGCAGACTGCCGATGACCACCCATTCGCCTAACGGGATCGGGAAGGTGTCATCGAAGTTGATGTCCGGGTTGGCGCTCAGGAAGGCTTCAGGATCCGCATAGGCCTGGGCCGCTTCGTCAGCGACCTTGAGGATTTCGTCTTCGCCCATGCACCCGGAGCTGATTTTGCTGATGAGTTCGACGAGTGCGGCTTTCATGGGGCGGATCCTGTAGCGAGGGGATTTTGAGGGCGCGAAGGATAACGCATTTGGCGAGGTGCTGCGGAACCGGTCATGCGGTTGGAATGCAAACCTGTGGTGAGGGGATTTATCCACTCACCACAGAGTCTTTGAACCAATCAGCCCAGCAATTTTTCCAGCTGCGCAACGGTATCGGTAGCGCCCATGGTCTTCGCCGCATCCAGCGCCGTCACACCGTTGGCATCCTTGGCCCGCGGATCGGCGCCTTTGCTGATCAGATAATCGACAATGGCGACGCGGTTGAACATGGCCGCCATCATCAGCGCCGTTCGGCCGTCGAACGACGAGCCCTCAACCAGCGCGCCGCCTTCGACCAGCGCCGTGACCACCGCCAGGTCGCCCTTGAAGGCTGCGCCGGCGATCGGGCTCTGGCCGTTGTCGTTGCGGATTTCCGGGTCGGCCTTGTGTTCGAGCAGGACTTTCACCGTCTCCACGTGGCCGTGGTATGCGGCCAGCATCAACAGAGTGTCGCCCTTGTGATTGCGCAGGTTCGCCGGCAGGCCCTTGCTCAGCAGCGCTGCCATCATGGCCGCATCGCCCTCCCGTGCCTTGTTGAATACCTGTTCGGCAAACTCGGCGGCTTCTTCGGGGGTCATCTGGCGGCTTTGGTCTGACATTGGACACTCCAGGTTCTGTCATTCGGAAAGCCGACAGTTTCCCGAGCGGCCCCGGCACTGTCACTTCTTTTTTCCGATACATGGGTATAGCGGCTCAATAACGGTAACGACCATCCTGAATCGCCGTCAGCAAGGGCTCGGTGACCTGTACGTAGGTATCGCTGCCAGGCAGCCAGGCGTAGATCGGGTCGCCACCGGTGCGGGCGGGATCGAAGCCTTCGTCCTTGAGCCGGGTTTTCTGGTACTTGAAGGTCCCGGTGGTCTCCATTTTCAGCTTCACCCGCAGAAATAGTGGCACCGCGTAGGCTGGCAGCTGTTGTCGCAGAAACGCCAGCAGCGCGCTGAAATCCAGGGTCGCCAGGGATTCGGCCGGCGTGATCGCCGCCATCCCTGCCCGGCCGTTGGTGTTGAGGATTTCCACGCCATAGGCCACGGCTTCGGAGATCAGCGGATGCTTGAGCAGCATGTTCTCGACTTCAGTGGTCGAGACGTTTTCGCCCTTCCAGCGATAGGTATCGCCCAGGCGATCGACGAACTGGGCGTGGCCGAAACCGATGTTGCGCAGCAGATCGCCGGTATTGAAGTAGCGGTCACCCTTGGCGAATACATCGTGCAAAACGACCTTCTCGGTTTTTTGCGGATCGGTGTAGCCGTCCAGCGGCGCCTTGTCGTCGATCCTCGCCAGCAACAGGCCCTGCTCGCCTTTGTCTACCTTGCGCATGAAACCGTTGGCGGCACGGATCGGCGCGCCGCTGTCATGATCGTAAGCGGCCAGCTCCCAGGACATCAGGGAGAACCCCACCGTGTTGTCGAAATTCAGGATGTTGGTGAAACCGATGTTGCCGTCGCTGGCGGCATACAGCTCGCAGATGTGCCTGACGCCAAAACGCGTTTTGAACTCGTGCCAGGCGCCGGGGCGCAGGCCATTGCCGATCATCTTGGTCACCTGGTGCCGGTTGTCGTCCTCGCCGGGCGGTTGATCCACCAGATAACGGCACAGTTCGCCGACGTATCCCAGTGTGGTCGCGCGGTACCTGCGCACGTCGCTCCAGAAGTGACTGACGCTGAACTTGCGGCGCAAGGCAAAGCCCGAAGCGCCGCTGATGGCCGAACCCCAGCACACGCACAGGCCCGTGGCGTGATACAGCGGCAACGTGCAATAGACGATGTCCGTTGGCTGCATATCCAGCGCGACCATGCCGAAGCTGGCGAAGCTGCGCATCCAGCGACCGTGCTTGAACACGCCGGCCTTGGGCAATCCGGTGGTGCCCGAGGTGTAGATATAGAAGCAGGTGTCGTCGAAGAAGATCTGCCGGCTGCTGGCCGGGTTGTCGACGGGGCCGTCGATGCTGGCGGTCATCAGATTGATGAAGCCTTCGGGCGCGATACCCGGATGATCATAGGTGTTCTGGTCGGCAACGAACCAGCAGTGCGCCGCCGGGATCGACACCGACTCGCGTACCGCCAGAAACGCCGGCACCAATTCCTCGCCGACGACAATTGCCGCCGGCGCTACCAGATTCAGGCTGTGGACAAGTGTGTCGCGGGTCTGCGAAGTGTTGAGCAAGGCGCTGATCGCGCCGACCTTGGCCACCGCCAGGATCGTCACCAGCAGCTCCGGACGGTTCTCGATAAACACCGCCACCACATCGCCCTTGCCGATGCCCTGTTCGATCAGATGGTGGGCGATTCGATTGGCCCATTGGTTGACCTGTGTATAAGTCAGCGCAAGCGAATCGTGCAGCAATGCAGGGCCGTCGGGATTGCGCAGGGTCGCCTGCTCGAAACTCCAGGCCAGACCACACGGTTGGTTCGGGTCCTTGACGTTGGCGACCTTCATGCCTTTGACCACCCGTGGCAGGGCCTTGGCGATCGAAGGCAGCTTGCGGAGCATCATGCTCCAGGTGATCGTGTCGCTTGGCGTGCGGCGCATGGCGGCTCCCGTTCGCTCTTCTTATTGTCGGGCGGCGTTTAATGAAGCCCGAAAATACGTCAAGGGTTCTTGAGCTGTACACGCGGTTTTTGAAATGTTTTGTATCTGCAACAGCGGTGTTGGAGATCGCGAGCGCGAGGACTTCAAATGGTTCAATCCAGCCGCCGAGAACCTCGCAAAATGCAGGATGCACGATGGCTGTTCTTGCAAATTGCACGAAAGCAAAAATCAGCTCTAAATATAACTTGTTGTTTTTAAAGGAATTTAATCACCATCGGATACTGGCACAATCACTGCAAAGCTCTGTGCATGCTTGCCTATTCAAGTCATCACGGAGCTGAAAGACATGAACCTGATCCAGGAAAAATTCGCATCCCTGTTCTCCAACTACGAAGTCATCACCCAGCCTCGTCCTGACGGCGGGATTCTGCTGACCTTGCGGGGTGCCGAGGACAGAGTGTTCAAGCGCTCGATTTCCTATCAGCAGCTGCACAATGGCGACCAGTTGTCGTGGGTCATCAGCGCCATCCGCCGTGACCTGGCCGAGCAGGCCAGCGAGTTGCCGCAGATTTCGATGCTGCAGAGCCAGCAGCGGTTTGCGTTGCCGACCTATCACTCGGCCTGACTAAAGCGGATTTCTGCTTTCCTGTAGGAGCGAGCATGCTCGCGATGGTCGTTAACGATAACGCTGGAAACCTGATGCCCAGCGGTGTCTGAACGTTCATCGCGAGCATGCTCGCTCCTACAGGTTATGTGATGTCATCGAGCCGCGGGAACTGGCTGGCAATGTTGTCCCCGGTGAAGTTCGCCACCAGGCCTTCCTGGTTCTTGAACAGGCGAATCGCCACGAAATGCGGGTTCTCCCCGATGTCGAACCAATGCTTGGTGCGGGCCGGCACCAGGATCAGATCATTCTTCTCGCACATCACCGCATAGACGTAATCGTCGATGTGCAGGTTGAACAAACCGCGCCCGGCAACGAAAAAGCGTACTTCGTCCTCACTCTTGCGGTGTTCATCGAGCAACTGGGCGCGCAGTTCGTCTTTCCGCGGGTGATCGTTGCTGTGGCTGATCACGTCGACGGTGACGTAGCCACGCTCGGTCATCAACTGGTCGATTGGCGCCTGATAGGCGGCGATCACCTCTTCCTGACTGGCGCCCGGCTGGAGCTTCGTCGCGGCTTGCCAGCGGTCGAAACGCACACCCTGCTCGGCCAGGGTCGAGGCGATATCTTCGAAATGGGTCAGCACCTTGTTGGGAACTTCGGGGCTTGAGACGTGAAAAACGGACAGGCTGCTCATTAAGGCGCTCCTTCTTGCATACGTGTGGCGATGATAACGGCTGCCGCGACGGCTGCGAGACTGGCAATACTAAAGGTTGATGCCGCGCCCAGGGCATTCCAGCTGTAGCCCGAATACAGCGCGCCTATTGCGCCGCCGGTGCCGGCCAGGGCGGCATACAACGCTTGGCCCTGCCCTTGCTGACGCGGGCCGAAGCTGCGTTGCACGAAGGCAATGGCAGCGGCGTGAAAACTGCCAAAGGTCGCCGCGTGCAGGACCTGGGCAAACAGCAGCACCCAGAGAAACTCCGCCAGCGAGCCCAGCAGCACCCAGCGCAGCGCCGCCAGCAGGAAACTCGCCAGCAGCACACGCCGCAGGGAAAAGCGCGCAAGGATCCGGCTCATCGCCATGAACATCAGTACTTCGGCCACCACGCCGACGGCCCAGAGCATGCCGATCACCCCTCGGCTGTAACCCAGGCGCTCGAGGTGCAGGGTCAGAAAGGTGTAATACGGACCGTGGCTCATCTGCATCAGCGCCACGCAGGCGTAGAACGCCAGCACGCCGGGGCTGCGTAACTGGGCGAGAAAGCCCTCACCCGTCAACTTTGCACCCTGGACAGGCTGCGCATTGGGCACCCACAGGCTGCTCAGGACGATGCCGGCCATGATCAGCACCAGCGCCGCCGGATAAATATCCAGGCTCAGCCATTCGAACAGGCGCCCCAGCGCGACCACGGTGATGATGAAACCGATGGAACCCCACAGGCGGATCTGGCTGTAGCGCGAGGTCTGCCCCTGCAAGTGCGCCAGGGTAATGACCTCGAACTGCGGCAACACCGCATGCCAGAAGAACGCGTGCAAGGCCATGACCATCGCCAGCCAGGCGTAGGTCTTGCTGACGAAGATCAGCGAAAAGGTCAGCAGCGTGCAGACCGCGCCGAAGCGCACGATGGCCAGGCGCCGGCCGGTGTAGTCACCGAGCCAGCCCCAGATGTTCGGCGCCACGCAACGCATCAGCATCGGGATCGCCACCAACTCGCCGATGCGCGCGGCAGAAAAGCCCAGATGATCGAAGTACAACGCCAGAAACGGCGCGGTCGATCCGAGCAGGGCGAAATAGAACAGATAGAAACTGGAGAGCCGCCAGTACGGAAGCGCCGCAGCCATCAGACTGCGGCGCTTTTCATATCATTCATGCAGATCGGCCATTCACAGCTGACCGAGCACCGGCGTGCTCACGCGCACGTCGGCGTTTTGCCCGCGGTGACGCAACAGGTGATCCATCAGCACGATGGCCATCATCGCTTCGGCGATTGGCGTGGCGCGGATGCCGACGCACGGGTCATGACGGCCCTTGGTGATGACTTCCACCGGGTTGCCATTGATGTCGATCGAGCGGCCCGGGGTGGTGATGCTCGAAGTCGGCTTGAGCGCCAGGTGGGCAACGATCGGCTGACCGGAGGAGATGCCGCCGAGGATGCCGCCGGCGTTGTTGCTGAGGAAACCTTCCGGGGTCAGCTCATCGCGATGCTCGGTGCCGCGCTGGGCGACAGAGGCGAAACCGGCGCCGATTTCCACGCCCTTGACCGCGTTGATGCTCATCAGCGCGTGGGCCAGCTCCGCGTCGAGGCGGTCGAAAATCGGCTCGCCCAGACCCGGCATCACGCCTTCGGCAACCACGGTGATCTTGGCGCCGACCGAATCCTGGTCGCGACGCAGCTGGTCCATATAGGCTTCCAGCTCTGGCACCTTGTCCGGGTCCGGGCTGAAGAAGGCGTTCTGTTCCACCGAATCCCAGGTCTTGAACGGGATCTCGATCGGGCCAAGCTGGCTCATGTAACCGCGAATGACGATGCCTTGGGTGGCCAGGTACTTCTTGGCAATGGCACCCGCCGCCACGCGCATGGCGGTTTCCCGCGCCGAGCTGCGACCGCCGCCGCGATAATCGCGCTCACCGTATTTGTGGTGGTAGGTGTAGTCGGCGTGGGCCGGGCGAAACAGATCCTTGATCGCCGAGTAGTCCTTGGACTTCTGGTCGGTGTTGCGGATCAACAGGCCGATGGCGCAACCGGTGGTGCGGCCTTCGAACACGCCGGAGAGGATTTCGACTTCGTCGGCTTCCTGGCGCTGGGTGGTGTGGCGGCTGGTGCCGGGCTTGCGCCGGTCCAGATCACGCTGCAGATCCTCAAGGGAAATCTCCAGGCCCGGCGGGCAGCCATCGACAATGGCGACCAACGCCGGGCCATGGCTTTCGCCCGCGGTGGTGACAGTGAACAGCTTGCCGTAGGTATTGCCGGACATGCAGGACGCTCCGTGAAATCGAACCCAAATACGTAATGCGCGCCAGTATACGCAGGCTACCCAATCAGTTCATCCTCGAACCTAACGCCGATTGGCGAGTCCAACCGGCATCCTGATGATGATGGCCTGATGATGCTGCGAGTTTTGCTCTTGACCCTGACCTTGTTTACCGGCTTCGCCCAGGCCACTGTTCTGCAACGGCCGATCACCCTGGACACCGGCAACGGTGAGCTTTTCGGCTCGCTGCTGCTGCCCAAGTCCGACAATCCAGTGCCGGTGGTGCTGATCATTTCCGGCTCCGGCCCCACCGATCGCGACGGCAACAACCCCGACGGCGGGCGCAATGACAGCCTCAAGCGCCTGGCCTGGGTGCTGGCCAAACACAACATCGCCAGCGTGCGCTACGACAAACGCGGCGTGGCGGCGAGCCTGGCGGCGACTCCGGACGAGCGCAATCTGTCGGTCGAAGGCTACGTCTCCGACGCCGAGGCCTGGGGTCGCAAGCTCAAGGCCGACCCGCGCTTCGGCAAGCTGATCCTGCTGGGGCACAGCGAAGGCGCGTTGATCGCCAGCCTCGCCGCACCGAGTGTCGATGCAGCGGCGGTGATTTCCATGTCCGGCAGCGCGCGGCCGATCGATCAGGTGCTGCGTGAGCAACTGGCCCGTAGCTTGCCGCCACCCTTGATGTTGCGCAGCAATGAGCTGCTCGACAGCCTCAAGGCCGGGAAAACCGATGACAACGTGCCAGCCCCGCTCCAGGTTATTTTCCGCCCAAGCGTGCAGCCGTACCTGATTTCGCTGTTCCGCCAGGACCCGGCGGCAGCCTTTGCCCGGCTGAAAATGCCGGCGCTGATCATTCAGGGCAGCAGCGATATTCAGGTCGGGGTCGAGGACGCGCGGTTGTTGAAAGCCGCCAAACCGGACGCGCAACTGGCGCTGATCGAAGGCATGAACCATGTCCTGCGCATCGTGCCCAACGACGTCAAACGGCAGCTGGCCTCCTACAAGGACCCGAATCTGCCCCTGGCCGCCGAGCTGGGCACACACATTCTCGGGTTTATTGACGGACTTCCCATCCGTTAAACGCTGTTTACCCTCCAGTCCTGAACAAAACGGCCGATAAGCCTTTGTCGCCAACGCAATGGTTGGTGACAAGCTGAGCCTGGACAGGATCTTGACGTTATGACAGACACCCCGACTTCAACCGACACCACCGCTGAAAAAGAAGCACCGCCAGCGGTCGAGCTGCCATGGGCGGACGTCCACGTCGAGCACCACAAGATGCTCCGCCTGGCGCCGTTGCAGACTGACCGCAACACCGGCGGGCGGCCCCTGCGCTTTGTCGAATTCGGTTACGCCGAGCGCAATGACAAGCAAAGCAGCTTGCTGCGCATGACCATCACCCTGCCAGGCCAGCGGGTGCGCAAGGAGCAGAACAATCTGGACGTGTGGGTCGACCACGCGGAAAAACGCGTGCACTTCGGCCCCGACAGCGGCCTGCAGATCGAACCGCTGAACCGCGGCATCGGCCGTTACATGGCGGCGCAAGGCATCAACTGGGCGAAGAAACGCTGGCCCGGCTACACCGTCGACGGCACCGACCTGAACAACAAGGATGCGCTGAGCGAAGACACTCGTCTGCGCCGCGATCACTTCCTGCGGGTTCATGGCTTCGATGTGGTGTACGCCGATCCTCAGCATTTGAAGGGCAGCGTCAGTGAGGTGCGGGTCGGCGACCTGTTGGGCGACTGGAATACGGAAAAGCTGCAGGTCGTGGAGATTCTTGAGGCGGCGCAGATGCTCCAGCAGGCCGAGCAGAACCTGGCCGAGCAGGAAGTGAAGCTGAAGAAACACGAAGAGAAGGTGAGCAAGTACAAGCGTGAAGACGCTGGGTTGCGTTTCACCATTACCTGTCTGGTGGCGTTTGCGGTGTTTCAGGCGGGGTTGTTGATCTGGATTGCCACGCACCGTTGAATATTTGAAATTGTGGTGCGGCATTCGCGGGCAAGCCTCGCTCCTCCAAGTCACCGAATCCGTCGGAGTAAGGTTTTCCCGCGA
>NZ_JBSVXG010000227.1:0-9079 GCF_054070595.1 Pseudomonas sp. SDO55104_S430
GCGATTTCGAAGACGCCTTCGCAGGCAAGCCTGGCTCCTACAGAAGTCGGGATTACTTGGTCTCCCGGCTAAACGCCGCCACCTCCTGCACCAACCCCTGCGCCGCCAGCATCACCAGCTCACGGCCCTTTTCCGGAGTCGCCAATGCCGGATCCGACCCCATGCGACCATCCGGGTGACGGGCACGGAAGTCGGCGGCTTCGCGGATCGGGCCCCAGTTGGCGATTTGTGGCGAGTAGTCGGCGGTCTTGATCGAATCCGGATAGGCCCACTGGGTAACGGCGATTTCCGACGGGGTCGCGTGCACGCCGTGGCCGGTGGGGAACTGCTGTTTGGCCAGTTCGTTGACCCCTTCCAGGTCCCACCAGTTGCACAGCTTCAAGGCGAAGCCCGCAGGACGCTTGGCGAAGCTGGCTTCGGCGTAGATTTCCGAAAACGCCGCTTCGATCGACGCCACGTTACCGCCGTGGCCATTGAGGAACAGGATCTTTTCAAAGCCGTGGGCCGCCAGCGAGCGCACCCAGTCGCCAATCGCCGCCATGAAGGTCGAAGGACGCAGGGAAATGGTGCCCGGGAAACCCAGGTGGTGTTGCGCCATGCCGATGTTGAAGGTCGGCGCGATCAGGATGTCGGTATCCTTCTGCGCCTGGCGGGCGATGATTTCCGGGCACATCCAGTCGGTGCCCAAAAGGCCGGTCGGGCCGTGTTGTTCGTTCGAGCCGATGGGAATCACGATGGTGCGGCTGCGCTGGAGGAACTGTTCGATTTCGGCCCAGGTGGACATGTATAGCAGCATGGCAGTGCTCTCTTTTCAGGGTTCCTAGCGGAACAGGATGTTGGTTTCAACCGGCGCTGAATTCAGCCACCGGCGTTTGAGTCGATGAAGATTTGTTGAGCAAGACGATCAGGGTCGCACACAGCGCGGCACAGCCGACAGCGACGACGCCCAGGTTCATGGTGCCGGTGGCGGTTTTCGCCCAGCCGATCACCGCCGGCCCCCAGAACCCGCCGGACAGGCCGATGGTGTTGATGAAGGCAATACCGCCAGCGGCCGCTTCGCCCTTGATGTGCTCCGAGGGCATGGTCCAGAACACGGTGTAGGCCATGAACATCGCGGCGGTGGCCACCGACAGCAGGGCCAGCGACGGCAGCACGTGCCCGGCGGCGAAGGGGAACATCAGCATCATCAAGGCTCCAATCCCGGCCGGTACCGCGCAGTGCAGGCGGCGTTCGCCCAGGCGGTCGGAGCGGCGGCCGATGAAGTACATGCCGATGGCGGCGCCGATGTAGGGAATCGCGGCAAACCAGCCCAACTGCTGCGTATCATTGACGCCCTGGTCCTTGAGGATCGCCGGCAGCCAGAAGCTCATGGCGTAGATCGAGAAGATGATGCAGAAGTAGGCCGATGCCAAGACATAGGTTTTCGGGTCGCGCAGCACCGCCTTGAAGGAATGCGAGTGCCCTACCGCTGTGCCGAGTTCCGAGGCCAGCAGTTGCTTCTCTTCAGTGCTCAGCCAGCGGGCGTCCGCCGGCCTGTTGGCCAGCACGAAGTAAGTGAGGACGCCGAGAAACACGCAAGGCAGACCCTCAATCAGGAACATCCACTGCCACCCCGCCATGCCGCCGACACCGGCCAGCGTGGTCATCAGCCAGGCCGAGAGCGGTGCGCCGACGATGCCGCCGATGGGCCCGGCGATGAACACGATGGCGATGGCCCGGGCCATCCGCGTCGGGCCGTACCAGCAGGACAGGTAATAGATCATTCCCGGCGCAAACCCGGCCTCGAACACCCCCAGCAGAAAACGCATCAGGTAGAAGGTCGGCACGTCGCGCACGAACAGCATGCAGGCCGAGGTGATGCCCCATAACACCAGAATGCGGCTGAAGGTCTTGCGCGCGCCGACCTTGGGCAGCATCAGGTTGCTGGGCAATTCGAACAGCACGTAGCCGAGGAAGAAGATCCCGGCGCCCGCGCCATAGGCGGCGTCGGACAGGCCCAGGTCACTCTGCATCTGCAACTTGGCGAAACCGACATTGATCCGGTCCAGATAGGCGAAGACGTAGCAGATGAACAACAGCGGCAGCAGGCGCCAGTTGAGCTTGCGGTACAGGCCCGCCAGGGCGTCTGTTCTTGCCTCGGGAGTGAAGGTGGTCATGCGCGTCTCCAATTATTCTTGTTCACAGAGGTCGTGGGAGGGATGTTGCGCCGGCACCTTCAGACCAGCAAGAGCAACTAAGTTCGCGTATCGTTGCTCCATGAGCAACACTCGAACGTGAGGGAAGACGATATGCGCGAGATCAACCAGCAACGGCTGCGGTATTTCCACGAGGTGCTGGTCCACGGTTCGATCCGTGGCGCGGCGGACAGCATCAACACCTCTCCTTCGGTGATCACCCGGCAGATCAAGCTGCTGGAGGAGGAACTGGGCGCACAGCTGTTCGAGCGTCAGGCCCGGGGTGTGCAGCCGACCGAAGCGGCGGCGCATCTGCTGGAGTTCTGGCGCGGGTATCGGTCGCACCAGGAACGGCTCGAAGACCAGTTGCAAGCGATCAAGGGCCTGCAGCAAGGCCATGTGCGGGTGGTAATCAGCGAGGGTTATGTCGATGCCCTGGTCGACAACGTGCTGGCGCCGTTCTGCAAGCAGTACCCCAAGCTCGACGTGACCCTGGACATCCTGCCGGTGGACGATGTGCTCAGCGAAGTGGCGGAAAACCGCGCGCACATTGGCCTGGCCTACAACCCGCCGCTGCACGCGCACATCGATTTCTGCGCCACCTCTTCGCAGCCGGTGATGCTGCTGGTGCGACCGGATCATCCGCTGGCCGTCCGGGGTGGCGTTGCCTCGGTGGAGGATGTCCTGGCCTGCCAACTGGTGCTGACACCTACCAGCTTCGGCATCGGCCACGCGATCAAGATGCTCGAGTACGCCGAGAAGATCGAGATCCGCCCGGCGCTGGTCAGCAACTCGCTGGCGGCCCTCAAGCGCCTGGTGGCGTCCGGGGACTTCGCTTCGTTGCTGGGGGAATACGCGGCCTATCGGGAGATTGCCCAGGGCAGCTTGTCGGCGGTGCTGGTGGACCATCCGCTGTTTCTCGGGGTCGAGGCGAAAGTGCTGGTGAAGTCCGGTCGAGCGCTGACCGCCCCCGCCCAGGAACTGCTCAACTGGATGCTGCAACGCCTGCCGATGTTTGCCTCTGGCGAATGAACATCAGGTTGCCGCGGACAACCCGGCGGCGGTCTCCACTAGCAACTGGCGAAACCACTTGTGCGCCGGGTCGTTGCGATAACGCACGTGCCAGGCGATCTGCACCGGGAAAGTGCCCAGATCCACCGGCGCCTCCACCACCTTCAGGCGCGAGTCCTTGGCGATCTGTTTGCAGATCTGCCGCGGCAGGGTCGCGCAGTAATCGGTGACCGCGATGATCTCCGGCACCGCGAGAAAATGCGTCACCGAGATCGCCAGCTCGCGCCGCAGCCCCTGGCGGTCGAGGGCCTGGAACAGCCCTGCCCTGAGGCGTCCCGGTGGCTGAATGTTGACGTGGCGCAGCGACTCGTATTGTTCGCGCGACAGGCTGTCGCCGATGTCCGGATGGTCGGCCCGCACCACGCAGGCCAGGCTGTCATCCATCAAGTGCTGGACGATCAGGTTGTCGGGCGGTTCGACGATGCGACCGAGCACCATGTCCGTGGTGCCGGAAATCGCCCCGGTTTCCGCCAGGTCATTGCCATAGGGCGACAGCGACATTTTGATCCCCGGCGCCAATTGGCGCAGCCGGGCGACGATCCCGGGCACCAGCACGACTTCAACGTAGGTGTTCACGGCGATGTTGAGCTGACGGGTCGCGGTTGCCGGATCGAAATGCTGCCGGCCGATGAGCACCTCGTCGAGCCGGGTCAGGCTTTCGACGATCACCGGGGCGATCTCTTCGGCGAACTGGGTCGGCTTGATGCCATAGCGCTCGCGGATGAACAGCGGGTCCTGCAGCGTGTCGCGCAGCCGGTTGAGCGCGTTCGACAGCGCCGGCTGGGTGATGCCCAGACGCAGGGCGGCGCGAGTGACGCTGCGCTCTTCCATCAGCGCAATGAACACCGGCAACAGGTTGAGATCGTAGCGCATGGATTGCCACCGTCTGGATCGCGGGATTGACCAGACATAATGCCATATGAATATCTAACATCAAGCAAACAAACTTCTTGAATATCTCACCCTGAATCATAGTTGGGCCCATCCAGAAGGGGCTGCCGGAACCGGTAGCCAACTCGAAGCGGCTCAACTCAAATCAAGGTGATTCACATGACGAACACGCCATCTGCGAACAAGCTGACTCGCGCCCTTGCGCTGTTTGCCCTGGCCTTGGGCAGCTTCTGCATCGGTACTTCGGAATTTGCCAGCATGGGCATCATCCAGCTGTTTTCCGCCAGCCTCGGCATCGACGTACCCCAGGCCACCAACGCGATCACCGCTTACGCCCTGGGCGTGGTGATCGGCGCACCGGCGGTGACCCTGGCGGCGGCCCGGCTCAATCGACGCACGCTGCTGCTGGCCTTGATGGCGCTGTTTGTAGTCGGCAATGTGCTGTCCGCCATCGCGACCGACCTGAACCTGCTGATGGCCGCGCGTTTCCTCAGTGGCCTGCCTCAGGGTGCCTACTTCGGCGCCGGCGCGATGGTGGCCTCGTACATCATGGGCCCCGGACAGGAAGGCAAGGCATTCGCCATCGTCATGACCGGGCTGACCATCGCGACCATCATCGGCTCGCCGCTGGCGACTTTTCTCGGCCAACACCTGGGCTGGCGTGAAACCTATCTGGCGGTGGCGGCGCTTTCCGGTCTGGCGTTGCTGGCGATCTTTCAGTGGCTGCCACGCAGCGAAGCGTTGAACGGTACGCCGATCATTCAGGAACTGTCGGCCCTGCGCACCGGCAGCGTGTGGGGGGTGATGGCGGTGGCGACCGCCGGCATTGCCAGCCTGTTCGCGGTCTACACCTTCATCGGCCCGATCATCACCGATGCTGCACTCCTGGCCCCGGCCATGATCCCGGTGGCCCTGGCGATCTTCGGTCTGGGCATGACGGCGGGCAACAGCGTCGGTGGGCCGATGGCCGACCGTTATCCGATGCGTGGCATCGTGCTGGGCTTCGGTGTGGCGCTGGCGATGCTGGCGATCATCGCCACGGCCGGGCAAAACCCCTGGGTGCTGTTCCCTGCCCTGTTCGTCCTCGGTGCCGGCCTGATGGCGTCCCTGCCGACCCTGCAAGTGCGCCTGACCAAACTGGCCCCGCAAGCACCTTCGCTGATGGGCGCCATGCTGCTGGCCGCGTGCAACCTGGGCAATGCCATCGGCGCCTGGGGCGGCAGCGCCTCGATCAATGCGGGTTACGGCCTGCTGTCCGCTGGCTGGGCGGGCTTTGCCATGACCCTGACTGGTTTGGTGTTTTTCGGGCTGACCCTCATACGCCGTCGCCCTGCCCCGCTGATCAATGCGGCAGCCGTCGCCTGAATTTGAAACCTGAATTTTTAACCCTGTCGGAGCTTTAGCCATGAGCATCAAACACGTTCTGTTCATCCTCACCAACACCGCCCAAATCGGCCCGAACAACCGCCCAACCGGGTACTTCTTTCCCGAGGTCGCCCACCCTTACGAGGTGTTCGCCGAAGCCGGCGTGGCGGTCGAATACGCCTCGCCGCTGGGCGGCACCCCGCCGGAAGACGGCTATGACGAAAGCGATCCCGCGCAATTGGCATTCCGCAACAGCGCCGCGATCCGCCGCATGGCCAACAGCCGTCGGTTGTCGGAAGTGGATGTGCTGGATTACGACGCGATCTTCTTCCCCGGCGGCCTTGGCCCGATGGTCGATATCGCGACCGATCCTGATGTGAAGCATGCCGTTGAACGTGCGTGGAATGGCGGCAAGATCGTTGCCGCGGTGTGCCACGGTCCGGCAGCGTTGCTTGGGGTCAAGCTGGAAGACGGTACGCCGCTGGTTCAGGGCCGCAAGTTGACCTCGTTCTCCAATGACGAGGAAGCGGGTTACGCCCAGGCGGATGTGCCGTTCAATCTGGAAGACGCGCTGCGCGCCGAGGGTGCCGAGTATTCATCGGCAGCGGTGTGGCAGGAGAAAGTGGTGGTCGACGGTCGCCTGATCACCGGCCAGAACCCGGCATCCGGTGGGCCGCTGGCCAAAGCGCTGGTTGAAGCCCTGGGCCTCTGACCCCAGAAACCCCGCCGTCCCCCTGTAGGAGCGAGCTTGCTCGCGATGGACCCGAGACCACCGCTGGGTGTCAGCTGCCCAGCGTCACCGTTAACGACCATCGCGAGCGTGCTCGCTCCTACAGGATCGCGTGATCGTCACGCAGCCGAACACTCTATCGAGGAATTCATCATGTCCGCCTATGTTATTTTCATCCGCGAAACCACCACCGACGAAACGCAGATGCAGCAATACGCGCAAAAGGCCCCCGCCGCCCGTACCGGCCACGACATCACCCGGGTCGCCTTCTACGGCCAGCTTGAAGTGCTCGAAGGTCCATCGGCCGAAGGCGTGGCAATTCTGCGTTTTCCCGACATGAACGCCGCTCGGGCGTGGTACAACAGTCCGGCCTATCAGCAAGCGCGCGAACATCGCTTCAAGGGTGCGCAGTACCGGATGCTGCTGGTCGAAGGCAGCGACGTCGTACCGGCCTGATCTCGCGCGCTCAAAGCACATCACCAGGAGGTCCATGCGTGAGCAAAAAGTCCTACGTTCCGCCCAAGGTCTGGAAACACGAAGCCCCGTCCGGCGGTCACTTCGCCAACATCAACCGCCCGGTTGCCGGCCCGACCCATGACAAGACCCTGCCGGTGGGCAAGCAGCCGTTGCAGCTGTATTCGCTGGCCACGCCCAACGGCGTGAAGATCACCATCATGCTCGAGGAGCTGCTGGCCCTGGGGCATACCGGCGCCGAGTACGACGCCTGGCTGATCCGCATCGGCGAAGGGGATCAGTTTTCCAGTGGCTTTGTCGACATCAACCCGAATTCGAAAATCCCGGCCTTGCTGGACCGCAGCGCAGAGCCGCCGATCCGCGTGTTCGAGTCCGGTTCGATCCTTTTGTACCTGGCGGAAAAATTTGGCGCTTTCCTGCCCAAGGATCCTGCGGGGCGTACCGAGACCCTGAACTGGCTGTTCTGGCAGATGGGTTCGGCGCCTTACCTGGGTGGCGGTTTCGGGCATTTTTATGCCTATGCGCCGGAGAAGTACGAGTACCCGATCAATCGCTTCACCATGGAGGCCAAGCGTCAGCTGGATGTTCTTGATCGTCGCCTTGCGGAAAGTGCCTACCTGGCTGGTGAGGAATACAGCATCGCCGACATCGCGGTGTGGCCGTGGTATGGGCAGCTGGTGCGGGACAAGGTGTATTCGGCGGCAGAATTTCTCTCGGCTCATGAATACAAGCATGTGCAGCGTTGGGCCGAAGACATCGCCAAAAGGCCTGCGGTGGTGCGTGGCCAGCGGGTCAACCGGACCTGGGGCGATGAGGAAAGCCAGGTGCCTGAACGGCATCAGGCCAGTGATCTGGATTGAATCCGCTGTACCTGTAGGAGCGAGCACGCTCGCGATGGAGGCCAGGCCACCGCGGGGCATCAGGCAGCCCGCGTCATCGTTGACGACCATCGCGAGCAGGCTCGCTCCCACAGGTTTTTGTGTTGGATGCATGGTTTGTGTAAGGCACAAATCCCTCGATTACTCGGGCACACCTGACACGGGCTGGGCGTGACAGCGCTGACACTCTCGAATCGGGCCCGCCGCATGAAACACCTGTACCTGCTTGAGGTGACAATCGCGGCACAAACCATGGAAATCCTGTTCGATGCGCTGCGCCAACTCAGGTGTTTTCTTGTGGCACAACACGCAGCTGCGCTCCCCGGTGGGCGGCGATGGGGCGTGGTCGGCGTAGTCGTGGTGGCAGGTCAGGCAGTTCACCGTGCCGTGCAGTTGATGATTGAAATTGAGCGGCAGCAACGGACGCTCCTGAAGCAATTTCGCGTGACCGGCGCTCAGCAAATAGCCCAGCCCTGCCGTCGCAATCAACACCCAAAAAAGATGCATGCGCTTCATAACGGCAAATCACTGTTGGCCAGCAGTGAATAGCACACCGCCAAGGCCATGGCGAACACCACCATCCCGACACTCAACCAGCTGGCATAACTGGCGGTATGACGCCGCCTCGATCCGCCACCGCGCACCAATGCAGCCCGCGGCAACAGCGGCCTGAAGATCGCCGCGCCGATCAATCCCACCCAAAAGAACCACTTCCACGTCGCTGCGGTGTAGAAACCGGCACTGAGCATATGCACGCTCATCAATACCAGCATCAGCGGCCCAGCCCGTAGTGCCAGAGTTTGAAATGCCGATGGTTGCGCCACAGCTTCTTGCGAACAGCCGAGAGACTGGTCGGCACGAGCACCAGCAACAACAGGGTCGCCAGGGTGCCGCTCAGCATGGGCCAGGTGGCTGATGGCTTGAGGTAGTCGACCACCCGCGGTTCGCTGATCAGCAGCATGCCCACATGCAACGCCAGCAACAGCGTGGCGGCGTAGCCGAGGTCGCGGTGCAGGTTCATGAAGAACTTGCCGTCGTAGTAAGGCTCGGAGAGCGGGCGGCCGCTGTAGAAGAACAACGCAGCCAACAGAATGCCAGCCAGGAACCCCGCCCCGTTGGCGAAATCCCACGCGGGATCGATGCCCGGCATCGGGGTCATGAACAACAGCAGCACGAATGGCAGTGTGACCAGCAGGGTCAGACGAAGCAGCAATGCGACCACGCTCAGCCTCCTGCCGGGTAGTGCCTTGGGACATTTACTTCAGCTTCGGATTATCGCCGGGATGGTTGCGAGGCCTTTGAGTCTGGCTGCCAGGTGTGTTGTTGAGCGTGACAATTTGCGCGGGGAAAAACCTGTGGGAGCGAGCCTGCTCGCGATAAAGCATTGGACGCCGCGGAGGTGCTGGTTTTGCGCGTTATCGTTGGCGACCATCGCGAGCAAGCTCGCTTGTATGTTTAGACTTGAAGGGGTGGGCGGGACTAAAAGCTCGATTCCG
>NZ_JBSVXG010000228.1:0-9065 GCF_054070595.1 Pseudomonas sp. SDO55104_S430
CACAGGGATCTTCGGTGGACACAAATTGTGTGGCAGAAGATAAAACTGTGGGAGCGGGCTTGCCCGCGATGAGGCCTTTAAAGGCACCACAAAACCCCATTCCTGAACCCTCCCTGAAGAACCCCGCAATTCCCCCTGCAAGATCCTGCAACAGGTTTACTCTCCAAATACCGGGGCGTAAGCTTCGCGCGTTTTCATCAATAGCGGAGACCCACAGTGGGTACTTGTTCGAGTGACAGTAGTCGGCCGGTTTCGATAACCGGCACCTTCCCGGCAAGATAACGCGCTGAATTTCCGTGCCGTTGTCTCGCCGTAAATGCGAGCAGCGGCT
This sequence comes from Pseudomonas sp. SDO55104_S430, assembly GCF_054070595.1. NCBI lineage: Bacteria > Pseudomonadati > Pseudomonadota > Gammaproteobacteria > Pseudomonadales > Pseudomonadaceae > Pseudomonas > Pseudomonas sp. SDO55104_S430. Next base: position 332 of record NZ_JBSVXG010000228.1, read on the forward strand.
TCCCGATCCCTGACCGGTCCCGGTCGGCTTCCTGACGTCCTCTCATCGACGCTGAACCGTGCGTGATGTTCGACTTGTTGTCGTCATCGCGGCGCACCGACACGCCTGCTCGACGGTCTCCCGGCTGATCCTGGGGGAACTGCCATGAACCTGACCCTGCTCAAGGAATTCTTCGCCGGATTCCTGCGTACCCGCCACATTGCCCGGCACTTCCGTCGCCTGGCGCTGCTGGAAAACTTCACCGACACCACGGTCAGCCGCGAGGTGCCACCGACCCTGGCGCAAACCCTGGTCAGCGCCGCCGGCAGCGACACCGGGCCGCTGCTCGCGCGCCTGGGTAGCCACACCGACGGCTTGAGCGATGAAGAGGCTGACGTGCTGCGCGAGCAGTTCGGCCTCAACGAGGTCGAGCACGAACAGCCGCTGCCCTGGTGGACCCACCTGTGGCACTGCTACAAGAATCCGTTCAACCTGCTGCTGACCCTGCTGGCGGTCATCTCCTGGCTGACCGAAGACATGAAAGCCGCCGTGGTGATTTTCTCCATGGTGGTGCTCTCGACCCTGCTGCGCTTCTGGCAGGAAGCCAAGTCCAACCAGGCCGCCGACGCGCTCAAGGCCATGGTCAGCAACACCGCGACCGTGCTGCGCCGGGACATGCAAGGGCAGGGCGCCCAGCGCCTGGAACTGCCGATCAAGCAACTGGTGCCGGGTGATCTGATCGTGCTGTCCGCCGGCGACATGATTCCCGCCGACTGCCGGGTGCTCAGCGCCAAGGACCTGTTCGTCAGCCAGGCGGCGATGACCGGCGAATCGATGCCGGTGGAGAAATTCCCCCGTCAGCAGGACCGCGACACCCTCAATCCGCTGGACCTGGACAACATTCTGTTCATGGGCACCAACGTGGTGTCCGGCACGGCCATGGCGCTGATTCTCACCACCGGCAACGACACCTATTTCGGCGCGCTGGCGCAGCGTGTCGGCGCCACCGATCGCGCACCGACCTCGTTCCAGACCGGAGTCAACAAAGTCAGCTGGCTGCTGATCCGCTTCATGTTCGTCATGGCGCCGCTGGTGCTGTTCATCAACGGCTTCACCAAGGGCGACTGGACCGAAGCGCTGCTGTTCGCGCTGTCGATTGCCGTGGGCCTGACCCCGGAAATGCTGCCGATGATCGTCACCTCGACCCTGGCCAAGGGCGCGGTGTTCCTGTCGCGCAAGAAAGTCATCGTCAAACGCCTGGACGCGATCCAGAACTTCGGCGCCATGGACGTGCTGTGCACCGACAAGACCGGCACCCTGACCCAGGACAGGATCTTCCTGGCGCGCAACGTCGACGTCTGGGGCAACGACTCCGATGACGTGCTGGAAATGGCCTATCTGAACAGCTACTACCAGACCGGCCTGAAAAACCTGCTGGATGTGGCGGTGCTCGAGCACGTGGAAATCCATCGCGAATTGAAGGTGGGCACGGCGTTTCGCAAGGTCGACGAGATTCCCTTCGACTTCACCCGCCGGCGCATGTCGGTGGTGGTCGCCGAGCGTGATCAGCCGCACCTGTTGATCTGCAAGGGGGCTGTGGAGGAAGTGCTGGCGGTGTGCAGCCGGGTGCGACATGGCACGGTGGATGAGGTTTTAAGCGAAGAACTGCTGGCGCGGATTCGCCAGGTCACCGCCACCTTCAACGCCGAAGGTCTGCGCGTTGTCGCGGTGGCTGCGCGGCCGATGATTGAAGGGCGCGATACCTACAGCCTGGCGGATGAGCAGCAACTGACGCTGATCGGCTACGTGGCATTTCTCGATCCACCCAAGGACAGCACCGCACCGGCGCTCAGGGCCCTGGCCGAGCATGGCGTGGCGGTGAAAGTGCTGACTGGCGACAACGAACTGGTGACCGCGAAGATCTGCCGCAAAGTCGGGCTGGAACAACAGGGCCTGCTGCTGGGCAACGACGTCGAGCGCATGAGCGATGCGGAACTGGCGGTGGCGGTGGAGCACACCAACGTCTTCGCCAAACTGACGCCGTCGCACAAGGAACGCATCGTGCGCCTGCTCAAGGGCAACGGCCACGTGGTCGGCTTCATGGGCGACGGCATCAACGACGCCCCGGCCCTGCGTACCGCCGACATCGGCATTTCGGTGGACAGCGCCGTGGACATCGCCAAGGAAGCGGCGGACATCATCCTCCTGGAAAAGAGCCTGATGGTGCTGGAGGAGGGCGTGCTGGAAGGGCGGCGCACCTTCGCCAACATGCTCAAGTACATAAAGATGACCGCCAGCTCCAACTTCGGCAACGTGTTCTCGGTGCTGGTGGCCAGTGCGTTCATTCCGTTTTTGCCGATGCTGCCGATGCATCTATTGGTGCAGAACCTGCTGTATGACGTTTCGCAGATCGCCATTCCGTTCGACAACGTGGATGCCGAGATGCTGGCAGCGCCGCAACGCTGGCAGCCGGCGGATGTGGGGCGGTTCATGCTGTTTTTCGGGCCGATCAGCTCGGTGTTCGACATCACCACCTATGCGTTGATGTGGTACGTGTTTGGCGCCAATTCGCCTGAGCATCAAACGCTGTTTCAGTCTGGCTGGTTCATGGTGGGGCTGCTGACCCAGACGTTGATCGTGCACATGATTCGCACGCCGAAAGTGCCGTTCCTGCAGAGCCGTGCGGCGACGCCGTTGATGGTGATGACCGGGATTATCATGGCGGTGGGGATCTTTCTGCCGATGGGGCCGTTGGCGCATTACTTCAAATTGCAGGCGTTGCCGGGGTTGTATTTTGTGTTCTTGCCGGTGATTTTGCTGGCGTACATGGGGCTGACGCAGGCGGTGAAGGGGTTCTATATTCGGCGGTTTGGGTGGCAGTGAAGTGGCGCGTGTTTCCCTTTTTGAACATGTCCCCCTGTGGGAGCGAGCCTGCTCGCGATGGTCGCCAATGATGACGCTGGCGGCCTGATGCCCCGTGGTGTTCTCTCGTTCATCGCGAGCAAGCTCGGCTCCTACAGTGGGCCTCGTACATCCGCAAGCATCAGGTTGGCTACCAGGCCGTCATCGCTGGCAAGCCAGCTCCCACAGGTTTTGTGGCCATACACAATTCTGTGGGCGACCCCGAATCACTGTAGGAGCGAGCATGCTCGCGATGGTGGTCAACGATGACACGGGGTGTCTGAATGCCCGCGGTGTCCGGGCATTCATCGTGAGCAGGCTCGCTCCCACAGGAGCTCCTGGACTTGAACAGCACCAAAACCAAACCACCCCGTCCAGATAAGAGGGTCTGTATTTAGGAAAAGTCCTACAGAAACCCCCGAGTCTCTTCCGTAGCCTTGCGCGCCTCATCAATCGGACCCGCTGCGGAGGTCATATTGCCAAAATCATCACGCATCCTGATCGCGGACGAACAGCACTTCAATCGGCTGCGGATCGAGCGTCAGTTCAATCAGCTCGGCTACTTCGGCGTGGCGCCGGTGCAGAGCCTGGACGAACTGCTGATCCTGGTCGAATACGCCAGCGAGCCCTTCGACTTGCTGCTGGTCAACGCAGCCATGGCGGGCGGCAAGCTGGACCTGCTGGATTTCTGTCTCGACAACGGTCAACTCGATCGCGTGTTGATCTACGACGGACAGCAGGCGCAGTTGCCCGCGATCCCTACTCAAAGGCCGCGGAAGGTTCAGGTGAGCCATGCCGTGCTGCCGGATCCGGGGATGATCCACGGGCTGATGGCCGTCCCGATCCAGGTCGACCGTTCGTCGGAACTGTCATTTCTGTCAGGTAGCCCGACGCACTGATCCGTGCAAAAGTCTATGCGCAGCCGCTGCGTCTAATCCGGGCATTGCCCACTCGTCGTGTTTTTGCTCAGGGAGTTGCCATGAGAAAAGGGCTCGTTGTGGACGATCATCCGGTGATTCTCGGCGCCGTCAAAATCGTACTCAAGCAGGAGGGATTCCAGCGTATTCATGAAGCCCACAGTGGCAACGAAGTACTGCCGATGATCCGGGAGCACAAACCCGACATTGTGATACTGGATCTGAACATCCCATACCTTGACGGATTGGAAGTACTGACGCGGATCAAAGCGGGCAACATGGGCTGTCGCGTGGTGGTCTTCACTTCCCAGGAGCCGCTGTTCTATCAGGACCGATGCATGCGGGCCGGCGCGTCGGCCTACGTCCCCAAGACCAATAATCTCGAACATCTGCAAAAAGCCGTCCGCGCGGTGATGGGCGGCTACACCTATTTCACCCAACTGCCGACGAGTCAGGTGACTACATTGCAGCGCAGTGAAAAAGAAATGATCGATCAGCTGTCGGACCGCGAGCTGACCATTTTCCAGCATCTGGCCCGGGGTATCAGCAACAAGGAAATCGCCGCCGTCCTGCATCTGAGCCACAAGACCGTCAGCACCTACAAAACCCGCTTGATCGAAAAGCTAAACGTGGATTCGTCGGTCCATCTGCGCGATCTCGCTCTGCGCAATCATCTGATCTGAATGAACTCTCTTCGACATTTGCGTTGCCTGATCCTGCTGCTGCCCATTCTTTATCTATGGACATTAAGCGCCAGCGCACAGCCACAAACCTTGAATTTGCTGGGACGTTCTAGCGTGGACGGTTACAGCGTCAGGCTGCCCGCGGGCGACTGGCGCTGGCTGCAGCAAAAGGGCCGCCTGACCCTGGCCGTCTCCGCCCCGGACTACCCCCCGTTCGACATCACTGCCACTGGCAACAGCCTGGAAGGGATAACCGCCGATTACATCGGCCTGCTCCAGCAACTGTTGCGCATCGAGATCGACATTCAACGCTACTCCTCGCGAGAAGAAGCCGTGCGCGCGCTCAAGCAGGGCGAGGTGGACCTGCTGGGCACGGCCAATAGCTATGAAACCCAGGACCCGCAACTGCAGATGTCCAGTGCCTACGCGGTGGACCAGCCGGTGCTGGTGACCCGCACCGATTCCTCATGGCTACCGGACCCGGCGCTGGCCGGTAAGCGCCTGGCGATGCTCTACCACTACCTGCCCGAACGGAACGTGCAACAGTTCTATTCCCAGGCTCAGGTTCAGCTGTTCCCCTCGACCCTGGCGGCGGTGGGCGCCGTGGCGTTCGGTCAGGCCGATGTCTACCTGGGCGATGCGATCAGCGCCCACTACCTGATCCGCAAAAACTACCTCAACAACGTGCAACTGGCCGACTTCTCGCTCATGGAATCGGGGCGTTTCGCCTTTGCCATGAGCGGCGACAACAACCAGCTGCTGCGCATCGTCAACCAGGCGCTGGCGGTGATTCCGGCCAATGAGCAGATGAACATCCTGCGGCGCTGGGGTGCGAGCGATGTGTCGATGCCCGGCACGCAATCCCTGCAATTGAGCGTGGCCGAGCAACGCTGGCTCGATCAGCACCCGCGGGTGCGGGTGGCGATCAACGAAAACATCGCGCCGATCACCTTCATCGACGGCGATAGCAAATTTCGCGGCATTGGTGTCGATGTGCTGGCGAAAATCAGCCTGCGCACCGGCCTGCAATTCGACATCCGCGCCATGCCGTCGGTGGCCGAGATGGTCAAGGCGATCAAAAGCGGTGAGATCGACGTACTGGCCGGGATCGGCCTGAGCTCCCAGCGTGAGGAAGACTTGCTGTTCACCCGGGCGTTCCTGACCAGCCCTTCGGTGCTGGTGACCCGGGTGGCGCCGGACAGCCCCAAGGTCCTCGACCAGATGGCCGGAAAGACCCTGGCCCTGACCCAGGGCAATATCGCCGGAGAATTCGTGCGCCAACACTTCCCGCTGATCCGCTGCATGGATGCGCCGCTGTCGGCCGATGCCATGGAACTGGTCGCCCAAGGCAAGGCCGACGGCAGTATCAATTCACTGATCAGCGCCCGTTATCTGATTTCCCGGCAATACCGCGATCGCCTGCAAGTGAGCAGCACCGTGGGTACCGACCCCGCCCGCAGCACCCTGGCCACCAGCCGCCAGGCGACCGAACTGCACTCGATCCTCGACAAGGCGCTGTTGAGCATCCCTCCCGAAGAAATCGAAGAACTGACCCTGCCCTGGCGCAACGATCTGATGGTGGAGCAGAGCTACTGGCTGCGTCATCGGCAGAACATTTTCCAGGGCTTCGTCGCCGCCGGCGTCCTGCTGACCCTGGCCCTGAGCGCGATGGCCTGGCAGCGTCGGCAGATCCGCCAGCGCCAGCAGTGGCTGCGACAATTGCAGGAAGCCAAGGACGCCGCCGACGATGCCAACCGGGCCAAGACCACCTTCCTGGCGACCATGAGCCACGAGATCCGCACGCCGATGAACGCGCTGATAGGCATGCTGGAACTGGCACTCAAGCGAGCCGACGAGGGCGTGACCGACCGCGCGGCCATCGAGGTGGCGTCCAATGCCGGGCAGCAATTGCTCGGATTGATCGGTGACATTCTCGACATTGCACGGATCGAATCCGGGCATCTGTCCCTGGCACCGGAACGGGCCAATCTGCAAGCGCTCGTGCTGTCGGTGTGCCGGGTCTTCGAGGGGCTGGCCCGGCAGAAGAACCTGCAATGGCGGGTCGAGGTGGGCGAGCACAGCGATTGCGACTTGCTGATCGACCCCACGCGCTTCAAGCAGATTCTCTCCAACCTGTTGAGCAATGCGATCAAGTTCACCGAACAGGGCGACATCAGCCTGAAATTGCAGGTGACGCCCGCGCCGCTGGATCGGGTCGCGGTCAGCCTGTGCATCGAGGACAGCGGCATCGGCATCAGCGCCTTTGACCAGCAACGGCTGTTCAGCCCGTTCGTGCAGGCCGGCAACAACCCACAATCGAGCCGGCAGGGTTCGGGGCTTGGCTTGGCGATCAGCCGCACCCTGTGCGACATGATGGGTGGTGCGCTCAAGCTCGACAGCGAGCTGGGGCGCGGGACGCGGGTGCAGATCGATCTGAGTCTGGTGGCGCTGCCGGCAGTTGCCTGTGCCGAGTCGGCGCCGGAAGAATCGCCAGTAAAACCCCGTCAGTTGAAGATTCTGGTGGTCGACGATTACCCGGCCAATCGCCTGTTGATGTCACGCCAGCTGGGTTACCTGGGGCATCAGGTCGAGGTCGCGGAGGATGGGCAGCAGGGATTCGAGCGGTGGCGCGAGCAGGTATTCGATCTGCTCATCACCGACTGCAACATGCCGGTGGTCAGCGGCTACGAGCTGGCGGCGGCGATCCGCAAGGAGGAAGGCTTTGACGGTAAGCGGCCGACAGTGATTCTGGGTTTCACCGCCAACGCGCAGCCCGAGGAGAAAAAGCGTTGTCTGGACGCGGGGATGGACGATTGCCTGTTCAAGCCGATTCGACTGGTCGACCTGAGCGCCTGGCTGGCGTCGAAATTTCCGGGGGAGGCGAGCGAACTGCCGGCTAACGCGGAGATTGATCTGAGCGGGCTTCGCCACTTCACCGGTGCTGACGATGAGCTCATCACCCAGCTGTTGCACGATCTGGCGGTGACCAATCGCGAAGACCGTGAACGCTTGTTGCAGGTGCATGCCAGTGGTGATCGCCATGCCGTGCAAGATCTGGCGCACCGGATCAAGGGCGGGGCGCAGATGGTTCAGGCGCAGAATCTGGTGGACTGTTGCGAGCGGCTGGAACAAGCCTGCCGCGACGATGACGCCATACTGATCGACGCGGCTGTCGATCAGTTGCAGCAGGCCATGACCCGTCTGGATCACAGCCTTGGTTCAAACGCCGGTTAATCCCAGAGTGGAGCCAGGCCTTCCGGGCTGGTCAGGCGATGACCGCGGTCGAGGCCGGCGATCAGCGCCATGTCGGCCTCGCTCAGTTTCAGCTCGCAGGCCTTGAGGTTGCTGGCCAAGTTGGCGCGCTTGGTCGAAGACGGGATCACCGCATAACCCGATTGCATGGCCCAGGCCAGGGTCACCTGGGCCGGGGTGGCTTGCAGGCGATCGGCGATCTGCTCGACGACAGGGTCCTTGAGCACTTCACCGTAGGCCAGGGTCATGTACGAGGTGATGTGGATGCCCTGGCTCTGTGCGAACTCGACCACCTTGCGGTTTTGCAGGTACGGATGCAGTTCGATCTGGTTGGTGGCGATGTTCTCGGCACCGACGGCGGCGATGGCCTGTTTCATCAGGTCGACGGTGAAGTTCGACACACCGATCTGCCGGGTCAGGCCCAGGCGTTTGGCTTCGAGCAGGGCGCCCATGAATTCGGCGACCGGCACCTGGTCTTCCGGCGACGGCCAGTGGATCAGGGTCAGGTCCAGGTAATCGGTGCGCAGTTTTTGCAGGCTTTCCTTCAGGCTCTCGATCAGGCGGCCGCCTGCGAAGTTGGCGACCCAGATCTTGCTGGTGATGAACAGCTCTTCGCGGGGGATGCCGCTGGCAGCGATGGCCTCGCCGACTTCGGCTTCATTCTCATAGATCTGCGCGGTGTCGACGGTGCGGTAACCCAGCTCCAGGCCGGTTCGGACCGAATCGATCACCACCTGGCCCTGCAAGCGGAAAGTACCGAGGCCGAAGGCGGGAATAGACATTGAAGACTCCAGTGGTTGCGGTGGGAATGGGCGGCAGTATCCGCATCTGCATCCGTGAGAAAAACCGCTGGAGCGGCAAAGCAATGTTAACCGTAGGTCAAGAATGGGTGTCGGGTCAGTTGGATTGATGGTGTCCGGTCGGGCCTCTTCGCGAGCAAGCCCGCTCCCACAGTTGATCTTCATGTGACACAAATTTTGTGTGTGACAAAAATCCAATGTG
>NZ_JBSVXG010000229.1:0-8947 GCF_054070595.1 Pseudomonas sp. SDO55104_S430
GAATATCAGCCAAAAGCCGGTTGAGAGCTTCCCCTCAACCATAGAATCTCCCACAATTGGATGGGGGTGAACATAGATTCTGCGTGCGCTGCAGGCCACTGTGGGAGCGGGCTTGCCCGCGAAGAGGCCGGTACATCCAACATCGATGTTGTCTGACACACCGCCTTCGCGAGCAAGCCCGCTCCCACAGGTTTCTGTGGTGCATTTCAATATCGCTTTGTCCCTTTAAGATCCGATGCTGTCTGCTATTGATCTTTGAATCCCCCGGATTCTCTCTAGTATCGCCACATGAGTGCACACGCTCACTCCCAATAAAAATAAAAGAGAATCCCCATGCGATATCGCCCCCTGATCAAGTCCCAGGCTGTTTCGACGTCTTTGAAATTTGCCGTGCTGAGTACATCGCTAACTTGTCTGCCGTCTTTCGCCGACGGTATTTTCGAAGATGCCCATGTCACCGCAAACCTGCGCAACTACTACATCAACCGCAACTTCACCGAGAGCGCTTATCCGCAAGCCAAGGCCGAGGAGTGGACGCAAAGCGTGATCATGGATGCCCGTTCCGGGTTTACCTCGGGCACGGTCGGGTTCGGCGTGGATGCGTTGGGTCTGTATTCGCAGAAACTCGACGGCGGTAAAGGCACGACCAATACGCAACTGTTGCCGGTTCACGACGATGGTCGGCCAGCGGACGATTTCGGGCGTCTGGCGGTGGCGGCGAAAGTGCGGTTTGCCAAGACCCAGGCGAAGGTCGGTGAGTGGGTGGTAAGCCTGCCGGTGGTCCGTTCCGATGATGGTCGATCATTGCCGCAAACCTTTCGCGGTGCGCAGATCACCTCAAAGGACCTGGATAACTTCACGTTCTATGGCGGTCAGCTGCGCGGCAACAGCCCGCGCAATGACGCGAGCATGGAGCGGATGTCGATGTTCAATCGTCCGGGCATCACCTCCGACCGTTTCAATTTCTCCGGTGTGGAATATGCCTTCAATGACAATCAGAGCCAGGTCGGCGCCTGGTATGCGCAACTTGAAGATATCTATCACCAGCGCTATTTCAACTTCACCCATAGCCAAAAACTTGGTGATTGGCTGTTAGGGGCCAACCTTGGATTCTTCAGTGGTGAGGACGACGGCAAACAGCTGGCCGGTGAGCTGGATAACAAAACCTGGTCGGCACTGCTGTCTGCCCGCTATCTGGGCAACACGTTTTATCTGGGCCTGCAAAAGGTCGATGGCGATAACTGGATGCGCCTGAACGGAACCAGCGGCGCGACCCTGGCCAACGACAGTTTCAGCAACAGTTATGACTTTGCCGACGAGCGTTCCTGGCAACTGCGTCACGACTTCGATTTTGTCGCACTGGGTGTTCCGGGCCTGACCCTGATGAACCGCTACATCAGGGGTTCGAATGTGCACTCCGCTGGCGTAACCGATGGCAAGGAGTGGGGGCGTGAGTCGGAACTGACCTATGTGATCCAGAGCGGCACCTTGAAGAACCTTTCCTTGCGCTGGCGTAACTCTGTCATCAAGCGCGACTTCAACCTGGCGGATTTCAACGAAAACCGCCTCATCATCAGTTACCCGCTTTCAATCCTGTAATCCGTGTGAAACCGCCAGGGCCGAAGCCGCGCTTCAGCTCTGGCGGTAGTCCTTGGTGGTTTTTCCGGTCCAGCGCTTGAACGCCCGGCGAAAATTCGTCGGCTCGGAAAAGCCCAGCAGCAGGGCGATATCGTCGGTGCTCATGATCGTGGTCCTGAGGTATTCGATGGCCAGCGAACAGCGCACATCGTCGGTAATGGCCACGAACGAAGTGTCTTCGTCCTGAAGCTTGCGCCGCAGGCTGCGGGTGGTCATATGCAGCTTTTCGGCGACGGTCTCCATGCTCGGAAACTCACCGGGCGTCTGCATCATCATCTGGTACACCTCGCCGGAAATCCCGGTCGAGACCTTGGCCTGGCCGATCAGGCGGTCGCAGGTTTCCTGCAGCACGGTGGCGGTCAGGCGGTGAGCCAGATGGGGTTTCTGATCGAGAATCGAGCTGTCGTAATGCAGCTCGCACTGATCGTGATCGAAGACGCAGGGGCAACCCAGGTATTGCTCATAGATTTCGGCGTAGGCCGGCGCCGGGTAGGAAAAACAGGCTTTGGTCGGCGGGCAACTTTTGCCGAAGACATCCTGCAAGTGGGTCACGTGCTGGGTGAATTGCTGCTCGATGAGGAACTGCTTGATCTCGCGGGACGGACTCGGATTGGAGGCGTCCGGAAACGTCCACACGGCCTCGTCTTCGTATTCATGCCATTCGATGGTCAGGGTCGGCGTGGCCAATGAGTGGTACTTCACGCCCAACCGGAAGTAATCGCGCAGCGACAGGCAGGACATCAGCGCGTAGCCATACATGCCATAGGCCGACAGGTGCAGGCGCGAGCCAGTCTTGAACGGGGTCGCGGGGTCTTTGGAGAGGGACAGTGCATTGCCGCAAACCGTCGCGTATTGCCGCACCGATGTCAGCGCGGTGGCGTCGTAGATGCTGTCCTCGGCGACGCCGCTGCCTTTAAGGCTGTCTGCGGGTGCAATGCCCTGTTCGCTGAGGACTTCCACCAGCGCGGCGATTTTATAGGGGGCGTAGATGCGATCGTTGAATAGGGGCGTTTTCGGCGGCATGGGTGACTCCTTCGACTGTCCCTTAAGGATCTATAGGTGTCCGTTAATGATCTTACCGGCGGAGTGGAAATTCAATAAGCTTGTTTCCACACGCAGAAGCCGCGAATCACGTCGATCTTCTTCGCCCCTGCGCAATCCAATAACAAGACAGGACCCTCCATGAGTCAGCCGAGCCGCAAAGTCATCATTTCCTGCGCAGTCACAGGTGCGACGCACACACCGTCGATGTCCGAATACCTGCCGCTGACCCCGGCGCAAATCCAGGAACAATCGATTGAAGCGGCCGAAGCCGGCGCGGCGATCCTGCACCTGCACGCCCGCGATCCCGAGGATGGCCGTCCGACCCCGGATCCGGCAGTCTTCAGCCAGTTCGTCCCGGCCATCGCCCAAGCCACTGATGCGATCATCAACATCACCACCGGTGGCAGCACCCGCATGACCTTGGCCCAGCGCCTCGCCTATCCACTGCTGGCCAAACCGGAGCTGTGTTCGCTGAACATGGGCTCGATGAATTTTTCCATCCACCCGATCGCCAGCAAGATCTCCAGCTGGCGTCATGACTGGGAGAAGGATCACATCGAAGGCATGGAAGACGTGGTGTTCAAGAACACCTTCAAGGACATCCGCGAGATCATGCTGGAGTTGGGCGAGTACGGCACCCGTTTCGAATTCGAGTGCTACGACGTCGGCCATTTGTACAATCTGGCGTATTTCGTCGAGCAGGGACTGGTCAAGCCGCCGCTGTTCATCCAGTCCTGCTTCGGCATCCTCGGCGGCCTGGGTGCCGACCCGGAAAACCTGTCGATCATGCGCGCCACCGCCGACCGGTTGTTCGGGCGGCACAACTATGAATTCTCCATCCTCGGCGCCGGGCGGCATCAGCTGCCGTTCGTGACCATGGGCGCGATCATGGGCGGCAACGTGCGCGTCGGTCTTGAAGACAGCATCTACCTGGCCAAGGGGGTGAAGGCCCGGACCAACGCCGAACAGGTGCGCAAAGTGCGCCACATCCTTGAAGAGCTTTCCTACGAAATTGCCACGCCCGATGAAGCCCGACAGATGCTCGGCCTCAAGGGCAGACATCAGGTTCACCTGTAACTGCGCTGCCCGAACCCACCAGAAAAATAACAAAAAGAGGTTGCACCATGACGATCATGCTCAGCACCGCCGAGACCCATTGGCTGGCCACACGGCGAGCGATGACCCGACTCATTCCGCTGATGTGTGCCATTTACTTCATGTCCTACCTGGACCGCACCAACGTTGCATTGGCCAAGGCGGCGCTGAACGCCGATCTGGGCATCAGCGCAGCCGCCTATGGGCTGGGTGCGGGAATATTCTTTCTCGGCTATGCGCTGCTTGAGGTGCCCAGCAATCTGTTGGCGCACCGCATCGGGCCACGCCGCTGGATCGCGCGAATCGCCGTGACCTGGGGCACCCTGTCCTCGGCCATGATGTTCGTTCAGGGCGAGTGGTCGTTCTATCTGCTACGGGTCCTGCTGGGCATCGCCGAGGCGGGGCTGTTTCCCGCGCTGATGTACATGGTGACCCTGTGGTTCGCGCCCAAGGATCGTGCCATCGCCATTGGCTGGATTTACCTGGCGCCGGCACTGGCACTGGTCATCGGCAACCCGATCGGCGGCGCACTGATGAAGATGGACGGCATCGGCGGCCTGTATGGCTGGCAGTGGATGTTCCTGCTTGAAGGCCTGCCAAGCATCATTGTCGGCGTGATTCTGTGGTTCAAGTTGCCGGAGCGTCCCCGGGATGCACGCTGGCTGACCAAGGCCGAGGCCGACTCGCTGGAGGCCCATGCGCTGCTGCCCGGCCATGCCGACTCCCATGAGTATTCCGGTCACTGGGGCAAGGCACTGAAGCGTCCGACCACAATCCTGATCGGCCTGATCTATTTCCTGAACCAGGTGGCGTTCGTCGGACTGGTGTTCTTTACCCCATCGATCATCCAGCAGATGCAGATCACCTCGCCGCTCACTGTGGGTCTGCTGTCCAGCAGTGTCGGTTTCGGCTTTCTGGCCGGGGTGCTGGTGCTGCCGAGGATCCATCGCAAAATCGCCCGGGACTGCTACTGCCTTGGGCTGTTCACCGTCGGGCTGATCGCCAGCTCCCTGGCTTTTACGCTGATCAGCGATGCGGCGGTGCGAATCGCATTGTTCACCGCCACGGCGTTCTTCGCTGGCGGGGTGTTGCCGATTTACTGGGCCATCGCCATGAAACGCCTGCAAGGGATTCAAGCGGCGGCAGGGCTTGCGTTCATCAACACCATTGGCCTGCTGGGCGGGTTTGCCGGGCCTTACCTGTTTGGCCTGGTTGAAAAGGCCACGGGCTTGAGCTCGTCGGGTTTCTACGTGATCGTGTCCGCCGCTGTGCTGGGGTTGCTGCTGGTACCGTTGCTGGCCAGAGCGATCGACAACGAGCCGGGCCCGCAGTTGGTTGCAGAATAAGAGGAGAGCGTCATGAAAATTGTGGATTTGCTGACACCGCCGCCGGGTCTGAAGGTGGTCATCACCGGAGGCGCCGCGGGCATCGGCGCGGTTATCGCCAAGGCGTTCCATGAGGTGGGTGCGCAGGTTTACATCTGCGATATCAATGCCGCTGCCGTCGAGCGCATGAAGCTGGAATTCCCTGGCATGCACGGCGGGGTGGTGGATGTCGGGATCAAGCAGCATGTCGACCGGATCATGGACGAGGCGATTTCGCTGCTCGGCGGGTTGGACATCCTGGTCAACAATGCCGGCATTGCCGGACCGACCGGGAGCATCGAGGAACTGGATGCGGATGCGTGGGAACAGACCATTTCCACCAACCTCAACAGCCAGTACTACTTCCTGAGCAAAGCGGTGCCGCACCTGAAACAGTCGGGACACAATCCGCACATCATCGCCATGTCTTCGGTGGCCGGTCGCCTGGGTTATCCGTTCCGAACGCCTTACGCGTCCACCAAATGGGCCATCGTCGGGATGATGAAGTCACTGGCCAACGAACTGGGGCCCCACAACATCCGGGTCAATGCAATCCTGCCGGGTGTGGTGGCGGGGGAGCGCATGGATCGGGTGATCGATGCGCGCGCCAAGGCGCTGGACATCAGCTTTGAATCGATGCGCGATCAGTACCTGGAAAAGATCTCGCTGCGGCGGATGGTGACGATGGAGGATGTGGCGGCGATGGCGCTGTTCCTGTCTTCGCGGGCTGCGGTAAACATCACCGGGCAGGCGATCAGCGTGGATGGCAATGTCGAGTACCTGTAGAGCTGCCTTGAATCGCCGCTGAATGTACCGGCCTCTTCGCGGGCAAGCCTCGCTCCTACGGATCTTGTGGTTGGACGCGGAATTTGCGGTCGACTGAAGTTCACTGTGGGAGCGGGCTTGCCCGCGAAGAGGTCGGCACATCCAACGTCGCCAGTCAGCCCAGCTCAAACGTCGTGACCCCAAACACCCGCTCCTGCGCAATCGCCGGGGCAGGGCCGAGGTACATGCGGGCGCAGCCGAAGACTTCCACCATGCCCTGCTGGTGCACAAGTGACATGGCGGCGGGGTTGTTTTCCGGGGCGTCGAGAAACAGCGGGCTGCCTTGCGCAAATTCTGCCAGGCGCGTGTAGAGGGCATTGGCTGCCGGGGCGTCGTCGGCGAGCAAGGGGCCAATCTTGTAGCCTTCCAGGCAGCGCCTTGCTACGCCATATCCGCTCAATCTGCCCTCGCGCCGGCAACCCACGGCGAGTGCATCGGGCTGGGCGATCCACCCGCGCAGAAAGGCTGCGCGCCGGGCGGGGAAGCAGGTTCGGTCATAAGCGACCACCTGATCGAAAGGGACGGTGGCTAGCGTCACAATCTCCTGACCGTCTACCGACGCGATTATTGGACGTTCGCTGTTCTCGGCTCGAAAACGCATGTTGCGATGGGAGAAGACGAATCCTCCCTTGGCGTAGTAGTCCTGCATCGCGAAAACACCGTCCATGCCGATGCTTGCCCCAGGACGCAGGCGGGCGAGGAGTCGTTTGCGGCGGGCGTGCCAGAGGGTATTGCCGAGGCCTTGACCGCGAAACTCGGGCCGCACGATGAAGAAACCCATGAATCCATATTCGCCGTTGTAGGACGTGATCGCGCCACCGCCGATCAACTCCCCGTCCAAAGTCGCCGCGATGAAGGCTTCAGGGTCCGCAGCCCAGAACAGCTCGGCATCGTGCAAGCCGGGATTCCAACCCTCACGAGCCGCCCAACCGACAAGCTCGTCCAGCTCGGCACGGGTCATGTTGCGGATGACCAGCTGATTCGACACGGCGAAGTTCTCCTCAATCGCTGACCGGGCACACGGCCCGTCCCCACTCTGAACCCTTTTTCGATACTCCGCGCACTCCCGGATCAAAGGTCATCGGTTGTCATGAACTGAAAAAGCGTTGTCGCCAAATGAACAATAGGCCGTCCCCCTCTCGACTTAACCTGCTCCTCAAGTTCTGCAGGGCAAGCCCTCGTTACACAGTCCTCATTGCATTACCGGAGCGTCACATTGAACAAGAAAGATAAAGATCTCTCCCAGCAAGCCGCGATGCACACGTTGAGCCTGAACCCGGCGTTCGGTCCTCGTAGCCGCGATCTGGTCGGCACCGCGCGCATGGTCCTGCGGCAAGTGTTGAAGCAGCCCGTGCACAGCGCCCGGCACATGGCGGCGTTCGGCGTTGAGCTGAAAAACGTCCTGCTCAACCGCTCGCAACTCACGCCGGCGGCGGGGGACAAGCGTTTCGACGAGAAAACCTGGCAGCGCAATCCGCTGTATCGCCGCTACATGCAGACCTACCTGGCCTGGTGTCAGGAAATGAACGACTGGATCAGCACCAGCAACCTCAGCGAACAGGACGCGCAACGTGGCCAGTTCGTCATCGGCCTGCTGACCGAGGCGATGGCGCCGACCAACACACCGGCCAATCCGGCGGCGATCAAGCGTTTCTTCGAAACCGGCGGCAAGAGCGTGCTGGATGGCTTCTCGCAGATGGTTCGGGACCTGATCGACAACAACGGCATGCCCAGCCAGGTGGACAAGACCGCCTTCGAAGTCGGTCGCAATCTGGGGACCACCGAAGGTGCGGTGGTGTTTCGCAATGAGGTGCTGGAACTGATCCAGTACAAGCCCCGCACCGAACAGATGCAGGTGCGTCCGTTGCTGGTGGTGCCGCCGCAGATCAACAAGTTCTACCTGTTCGACCTGACGCCGGAGAAGAGCCTGATCCGCTATCTGCTCGACAACGGAATCCAGGCCTTCGCCATCAGCTGGCGCAACCCGGGCAAGGCGCAGCGTGAGTGGGGTTTCTCCAGCTACATCGAAGCCCTGAAGGAAGCGGTCGACGCCATTCTGGCGATCACCGGCAGCACCGATCTGAACATCTTCGGCGCCTGTTCCGGCGGCTGCACCATGTCCTCGCTGTTGGGGCATTACGCCGCGCTGGAAGAGACGAAGGTCAATGCCTTCACCCTGGCCGTCAGCATGCTGGACATCCGCCCGGACACGCAGGTCGGGCTGTTCGCCGACGAGAAAACCCTCGAGGCCGCCAAGCGCAGGTCGTATCAGACAGGCGTGCTGGAGGGCCGCGAGCTGGCCAAGGTCTTCGCCTGGATGCGCCCCAATGACCTGATCTGGAGTTACTGGATCAACAACTACCTGCTCGGCAACGAGCCGCCGGCGTTCGATGTCCTGTACTGGAACAACGACACCACCAACCTGCCAGCCGCGCTGCACGGCGAGTTCATCGATATGTACCAGCACAACCCCTTCGCCCGCGCCGGCGCGATGGAGGTTTGCGGCACACTGATCGACCTCGCGCAGGTGACCTGTGATTTCTACTGCATCGCCGGCATGACCGACCACATCACCCCGTGGGAAGCCTGCTACCGCTCCATGCATCTGTTCGGCGGCCAGGGCGAGTTCGTGGTGTCCAACAGCGGGCATATCCAGAGCGTCCTCAACCCGCCGGGTAATCCCAAGTCGCGTTTCATGACCGGCAGCACGTTGCCTGAAGAGGCTCAGGAGTGGATGGATGCGGCGACCGAACAGTCAGGCTCGTGGTGGCCGCATTGGCTGGCGTGGGTGCAGGCACGGTCGGGGGAGCGCAAGAAGGCTCCGCGTAAATTGGGCAGTCGGGGATATGCGGCGGGAGAGGCTGCGCCGGGGACGTATGTGCATTTGCGCTGAGCCTGCAATGATCAGATAACTTGTGGTGTTTACCATTGTGGCGAGGGGGCTTGCCCCCGTTGGACTGCGCAGCAGTCCCATCTTTTTG
>NZ_JBSVXG010000230.1:0-8775 GCF_054070595.1 Pseudomonas sp. SDO55104_S430
TCATTCAACAATGTTTTGACTGACACACCGCTTTCGCGAGCAAGCCCGCTCCCACAGGGGATTTGTTTGTGCTTTAGAACGGGGCAGGACACTCGAAGCGCAGGCGCTCGCCGGTTTGCGGGTGGGTGAAGCTGAGCATGCTGGCGTGCAGGCACAGCCGGGGCCAGGCGGCCAGGGCCTGTTCGTGGGCGTAGAGCCCGTCGCCCAGCAACGGATGACCGATAGACAGCATGTGCACGCGCAACTGGTGCGAGCGGCCGGTGATCGGCGTGAGTTCCACGCGGCACCAGTCGCCGCAACGCTCCAGCACCCGCCAGAAAGTCAGGGCGTGTTTGCCGAACTCGTGGTCGACCACATGCCGTGGTTTGGTCGGCGGGTCGTAGCGCAAGGGCAGGTCGATGCTGCCACTGTCCAGTTCGGGTTGGCCCCAGGCCAGGGCGGTGTAGGCCTTTTCGGTTTCGCGGTCGTGGAACTGCCGGGACAGTTCACGGTGCGTATCGGCATCCCGGGCCAGCAGAATGATGCCGGAGGTTTCCCAATCCAGCCGATGGACGATGAGCGCGTCCGGGTAGCCGTTTTCCTGCAGGCGGGTAATCAGGCAATCCTTGTTATCGTCGGCCCGGCCGGGCACGGAGAGCAACAGGGTCGGTTTGTTCACCACCAGAATGGCGGCGTCCTGATAAAGGATGTGGACGTTGGACAACGGCATTAAAACAGCCTCGTAACAAACGCCAACGGCGGCTCAGGCTTTCAAGGCTCTTTGTAGGAGCGAAGCTTGCTCGCGAAGGAGTGTCAGTCGACAACGATGTAGCTGACACACCTTCGCGAGCAAGCTTCGCTCCTACAAGGAACAGCGAAAACCTGAGCCGCCGTGGCTCCCACCGGATCGATCAGCGATCTGGCAGGGTAATATTGAGTTCCAGAATCGAGCAACTGCCCTGGCTTTCCAGTGCCACATGCACGTCATCGGAGCCGATATTGACGTACTTGCGAATCACCTCCACCAACTCCTTCTGCAAGGCTGGCAGGTAGTCCGGGGTGCTGCGTTGGCCGCGTTCGTGCGCCACGATGATCTGTAGACGCTCTTTCGCTACCGACGCGGTGCTTTGCTTTTTGTTGGCACGAAAGAAGTCAAAAAGGTTCATTGCTTAGTTGCCTCCAAACAGGCGCTCGAAGAATCCCTTCTTCTGTACATCGAGGAATCGATGATCCACGGTTTTGCCCAGCAGGCGGTCTACGGTGTCGCTGTAGGCCTGGCCGGCATCGCTCTGGTCGTCGAGGATCACCGGAACGCCCTGGTTGGATGCCTTGAGCACCGCCTGGGATTCTGGAATCACGCCGAGCAGGGTCACCGAGAGGATTTCCTTGACGTCTTCTACGCCGAGCATTTCGCCTTTGCTCACACGCTCCGGGTGGTAACGGGTAATCAGCAGGTGTTCCTTGATCGGGTCTTCGCCGCGCTCTGCACGACGGGACTTGCTGGCCAAAAGGCCGAGCATGCGGTCGGAGTCACGTACCGAGGACACTTCAGGGTTGGTCACGACGATCGCTTCATCGGCGAAGTACATGGCCAGGTGGGCGCCTTTCTCAATGCCCGCCGGGGAGTCGCAGACCACGAACTCGAAGTTTTCCTTGAGTTCCATCAGGACTTTTTCTACGCCTTCGACGGTCAGCGCGTCTTTGTCGCGGGTCTGGCTGGCGGCCAGCACGTAGAGGTTTTCCAGGCGCTTGTCTTTGATCAGGGCCTGTTGCAGGTTGGCTTCGCCGTTGACGACGTTGACGAAGTCGTAAACCACACGGCGCTCGCAACCCATGATCAGGTCGAGGTTACGCAAACCGACGTCGAAGTCGACGATCACTGTTTTGTGGCCGCGCAGTGCGAGGCCGGTACCGATAGCGGCGCTGGTGGTGGTCTTACCCACACCACCCTTGCCGGATGTAACCACGAGAATCTTGGCCAAGGTGTTTCACCCCTAATGAAAAAGGACTTTTTTCAGCCCCTGAAAAACATCTCTTGTAACTACTGCAGTCGAACAGCCTTGGCTGGAATTTGGTTTTGGGCTGCGTTTACCGGCGGTAAACACGGCTTTTGGCCTGTTTCCTACTTCGTTTGAGCCATTTTCGCTACGTTTTAGAGATGATTGGAAAATGCGGCAGTATCCGTTAAAGCCGAATGATGTTCAACACGTCGCCCGACAGGCTGACCTGCACACCCGAACCCCATAACGGGTCGCGGCGCAGATCCTCGGAGACCTTGTAATGACCGGCGATGGAGACCAGTTCAGCGCTCAATTGCTGACAGAAAATCCTGGCTTTCGTGTCGCCCTTGACCCCGGCCAGGACACGACCACGCATCGGGCCGTATACATGGATGTTGCCATCGGCAAGAAGTTCCGCCCCCGGGCTGACCGAGGAGACCACCACCAGGTCGCAGCCCTGGGCGTAAATCTGCTGGCCACCACGTACTGGCGTGGTGATGATCTTGGTTGGTTTGATCGTCGGCTCCGGCGGCTTTTCCGGTTTTTTCGGAGCAACCGGCTCGTTCAGATCCAGGGAACGCTCACGGGCGCCGGACGGCGGCAGCACCGGAATATCGACGGCAATCGCCGCTGCGATGTCTTCGATGCGGCTGGCGCGGATGGCCAGGGTGCGCAGGCCGTGCTGGCGGCACACGCGCATCAGGCCCGGCAGATCGATCACGCCTTCGCTGGCCGGCAGTTTGTCCAGGGCCAGGATCAACGGCGCATTGCTGAAAAAACCAGGGGCCTGGGCAACCTTGGCGGCCAGTTGCCGGTCGAGGCCTTCCAGATCGTTACGGGCCAGTTCCAGCACGGTAATGGCCAGCATGCTGCCCTTCAGCTGGAACACGGAATCCTGGTCTTGCGGTTCGGTTTGGCTCATGGTCGGCATACAACGGCTTGTCACTAAAAGTGCCCAGACTTATAACGAGAACGCCCGCAGGCCGCAAGCCGGGTCGAACGATGTAGAATGCGCGGCCACTGTCTTTCCGGAAGCTTTAATGGATCGCCCGCGTTTTCGAAAATCCTTTCTCTCGCCACGTTTCTGGCCGCTGTGGTTGGGCCTGGGGCTGTTGTGGCTGATCGTCCAGCTGCCTTATTCGGCCTTGCTGTTGATCGGCCGCGCCCTGGGTGCCCTGATGTACCGGGCGGCCGGCGAACGGCGGCGCATCGCCAAGCGCAACCTGGAGCTGTGTTTCCCTGAAAAGACCGCCGCCGAGCGCAAGCGCCTGCTCAAGGAAAACTTCGCCTCCACCGGCATCGCTTTCTTCGAGATGGCCATGAGCTGGTGGTGGTCGCGCGAGCGTCTGGCCAAGCTGGCGCACGTTGAAGGCCTGGAGCATTTGCAGAAGGCCCAGCGTGAAGGCAAGGGCGTGATTCTGATGGCGGTGCACTTCACCACCCTGGAAATCGGCGCCGCGCTGTTGGGCCAGCAGCACACCATCGACGGCATGTACCGCGAGCACAAGAACCCGTTGTTCGACTACGTCCAGCGTCAGGGCCGCGAGCGGCACAATCTCGATTCGCTGGCGGTGGAGCGCGAGGACGTGCGCGGCATGCTCAAGCTGCTGCGCGCCGGCCGGGCGATCTGGTACGCACCGGATCAGGACTACGGCGCCAAGCAAAGCATTTTCGTGCCGCTGTTCGGCATTCAGGCGGCGACCGTCACCGCCACCAGCAAGTTTGCGCGGCTGGGCAAGGCGCTGGTGGTGCCGTTCACCCAGGAGCGTCTGGCGGACGGCAGCGGCTATCGCCTGGTGATCCATGCGCCGCTGGAAGGCTTTCCCGGTGAAACCGAGGAAGAAGACTGCCTGCGCATCAACCAGTGGATCGAAGGCGTGTTGCGCGATTGCCCCGAGCAGTACCTCTGGGCCCATCGCCGCTTCAAGAGCCGTCCACCGGGCGAGCCCAAGCTGTACGCCAAGCGCGGTTGATCCAGACAGCCCGATGCACCTGACCTGATGCACCATGGAGGAGCGATGTGATGAGTCCTGCTGAACCGGTAACAGGTTTGATTCTTTCCGGCGGCGGGGCTCGGGCGGCCTATCAGGTCGGGGTGCTGGCGGCGATTGCCGAACTGTTGCCGCTGGGCGCCGACAATCCGTTTCCGGTGATCGTCGGCACCTCCGCCGGGGCGATCAATGCGGTCAGCCTGGCCAGTGGGGCCATGGATTTTCGTTCTGCCATTGAGCGTCTGACCGAGTTCTGGCAGGGCTTTCGCAGTCATCTGGTGTTGCGCAGCGACTGGCCCGGGGTGATCCGCCAGGCCAGTCGTTTCGTTGGTCACAGCCTGCTGGGCTTGGGCGCCCAGGTGCCGGTGGCGCTGCTTAACAGCTCACCGCTGCGCGACTTGCTCAACGACAAGTTGCAGATGAACGGGATCGCCGAGGCCATCGCTCACAAGCAGCTGCATGCTGTGGCCGTCACTGCGTTCGGCTACGAATCCGGCCAGGCGGTGACTTTCTATCAGGGCGGCCGCGCCATCCATGACTGGCTGCGCCACCGTCGCATCGGCGTTCCTGCCCAATTGTCCGTTGAACATCTGCTCGCCAGTTCGGCGATTCCCCTATTGTTTGCTCCGGTAAAGATCGGCGAAGAGTTTTTCGGCGATGGTGCGGTGCGCCAGTCGGCACCGATCAGCCCGGCGCTGCACCTGGGGGCCAGTCGTGTGCTGGTGGTAGGGGTCAGTGGCAACCCGCGGGGCATCGATCCGGAGCAACCGCTGCAACGGGCCTACACCGGGCAGCAACCGACGCTGGCGCAGATCGGCGGCCATATGCTCAACAGTACGTTCATTGACAGTCTGGAAAGCGACATCGAGCTGTTGCAGCGCTTGAACCAGTTCAGCCGCCTGATGCCCGATGGCACGCCGGTCCGCACGCTGGGCGTGGCGCCGGTGGAGGTGCTGGTGATTTCGCCGAGCCAGCCGATCGACGAGATTGCCGCGCGCCATCGCCATGAGTTGCCGGCGGCATTGCGCCTGTTTCTGCGCGGGCCGGGGGCGACGAAGACTAGTGGGGCGGGGGTGTTGAGTTATCTGCTGTTCGAGGCGGGGTATTGCAGCGAGTTGATCGATCTTGGGCGGCGGGATGCGTTGGCGAAGAAAGATGAGTTGTGCAGGTTTCTGGGGTTGCCGGAGCCGGTGCTGTCGGCCTGACATTTGCGGCGCGGCATTCGCGGGCAAGCCTCGCTCCCACAGGGAATCTCGCGAATCCTGTAGGAGCGAGGCTTGCCCGCGAAGCTTTTCAGATCAGAAATGCACCTTGACCAGGAAGCTGGTCACGCTCTGATCGGTCTTGAAACCGTCGGTGTCTTCGATACCGTACTTGTTCTTCCAGTAGTCGTACTCGACACCCACGTACAGCTGCTTCTCGCCCAGATTCAACGCCTTGCCCAAGTCGTACTTGATCTGCGGGTTGAAGTGCAGGTTGGCGTGGTATTCGCCTTTGCTGTTGACGTCGTTGTCGACCACCCAGTCCATGAAGCCGTCGATGAGGATGCTCGAATCGCCCACCGGGATGGTGTAGGACCAGACCGGAGTGATCTGCCAGATATCGTCGCCCGGACGGTCGCCTTCGGTGTGGCGGTTGTAGAAGTTCAGCTGGAAATAGTCGAAGCCCGGGATGGCGAGGTCGAAGCCGGGACCGATCAGGTAAGACTCGGTATCGTCCTCACCGAATTCGTAGGTCATGGCCAGCAGCACGTCCTTGACCGGACCGAATTCCAGTTTCTGGTCGAAGATCTTGTTGAACGACAGACGCGGGCTGAACTCGCCGTAGTAGGTGTTCTCGCCGGCGAAGGCGTCTTCCTTGCCGTTGTAGAAGATCTTGTCGTAGAAGAAGAAGTTGTCGCCGTATTTCCAGCCGTCGGCGTGTTCGAAGGTCACGGTCTGCTGAATGCGCGGATTGACCTGGAAGTCCTTGCCATAAAGGTAAGTCAGGCTGTTGTTCTGCCATTGCAGCAAGTCGCCTGCGATGGCCTGACCCCCTGCCAGCATCGATCCCGCCAGCATCAGGCTAGTGCACGTGCGTTTCATTCGGTTGCTCCCAAAAGTAGTGGTTTCACGTTTTTTTAAGGTCGACGCTCTGGTGTGGCGCCTTTTTCTGCAGCTGTTAAAAATCGTCCTTTCGGCCAGCGTCAGTGCTGTCAGCAGGGCTGAGCCAAGGCTTTTCGAAAAGCAAAAAAACTCCCGCTCGGCTGCCCGGGAGCAGTCGATTGAGAGGTTTTGGGGATGCCTTGGTACCGTCCAGCGCCGGGATAAGTTGGCTCGCTGGTCAGGAATTAAATCCGGGCTTTTTTTTAAAGCGGATTCAGGCGGTCGCGGAGAATACTGACTCCACGGCCAGGTCTCAAGTGCTCCGCAAAGGCGCACCGACGACAGGCTTGGGGCACGGTTGCGGATCATTTTAGAAATGCACCTTCACCAGCAGGCTGGTGGTGTTTTCGTTGGTGTCGAGTCGGCCGTTGTTCTCGATGCCGTATTTGTCCTTCCAGTAGCTGTATTCGATGCCGGCATACACCTGCTTCTCGCGCCAGCCCATGGCTTTGCCCAGGTCATATTTGATCTGCGGGTTGAAATGCAGGTTGGCGTGATAGGTGCCACGGGAGTTCTGGTCGTTGTCGGTCACCCAGTCGATGTAGCCGTCGATCAGCAGGCTGGAGTTGCCTAGAGGCACGGTGTAGGACCAGGCCGGAGTGATCTGCCACACGCCATCGCCGGGGCGCGCGCCTTCGGTGAAGCGCTGATAGATGTTGAGAGTGACGAAGTTGAAGCCGGGCACCTTGAGGTCGAAGCCGGGGCCGATCAGGTAGGCCTCGGTGTCGTCTTCGCCGTTCTCGTAGGTCATGGCGAGCAACACGTCCTTGATCGGGCCGAGTTCGATTTTCTTGTCGAAGATCTTGCCGAAGGACAGGCGCGGGCTGAACTCGCCGTAGTAGGCGTGGGAGCCTTTGTTCCGGTCGCCCTTGCCGTTGTAGTAGGTGCTGTCGATGAACATGAAGTTGTCACCGTATTTCCAGCGGTCCGCGTGCTCGAAGGTCACCGTCTGCTGGATCGACGGGTTCACCTTGAAATCCTTGCCGTACAGGTAACTGATGCTGTTGGTCTGCCACAGCAGTAGATCGCCGGCCATGGCCTGGCTGGCGGCCAATAGCCCGGTAGCCAGCAACATGCTTGTCTGTGTCCGAATCATCTGTTGCTCCCTCTTTTTTTATTTTTGTCAGGCAAAGGCAGCCCCAACCCCCGGGTGGGGGCGGTGCCTGTTCAATCAATGCGAGTGGGCGTGACAGTCGTTGGTCGCGGCGCGTTCCTTTCCGCCGAGGATGTTGAACAACAGGTTCAGCGACAGCGCGCTGAGGGTGGCCATGGCGATGCCGCTGTGGGTGATCGGGCTCATCCACAGGGGCAGGTGGGCGAAAAACTCCGGACGCACCACCGGGATCAGGCCCATGCCGATGCTCACCGCCACCAGCAACTGGTTGCGACGGTCACCGATGTCGGCTTCCTGAAGAATCTTGATCCCGGTGGCGGCCACCATGCCGAACATCGCAATCGCCGCGCCGCCGAGCACCGCCGGTGGAATCGAGGCCACCAGGAACGCGGCCTTGGGCAGCAGGCTGAGGACGATCAGCAGGCCGCCGGCGACGATGGTCACCGAACGGCAGCGCACGCCGGTCATCTGCACCAGGCCGATGTTCTGGGCGAAGGAGGAGTGGGTGAAAGTGTTGAAGAAACCGGCGAAGAACGACGCGCCGGCATCGCACAGCAAACCGCGACGCAGCCGGCGAGGGCAGACTTCATCGCCGGTGATCTTGCCCAACGCCAGGAACATCCCGGTGGACTCGACGAAAATGATCACCACCACCAGACACATCGACAGGATCGGCGCCAGTTCGAACTTCGGCATGCCGAAGTGCAGCGGGGTGACGAATTGCAACCAGGGCGCGTTGGCCATGCCGCTGAGGTCGACCATGCCGATCACGCCGCAGAGCACATAGCCCAGGCACATGCCGATCAGTACCGAAATGTTGACCCAGAACCCGCGCATGAAGCGGTGCACCAACAGGATGGTGCCCAGCACCAGCGCAGCGATGGTCAGGTAGATGGGCGAGCCGAATTGTGCGGCCTGGGCGCCACCGCCGGCCCAGTTCACGGCCACGGGGAACAGCGACAGACCGATCGAGGTGATGACCGTGCCGGTCACCAATGGGGGGAAGAAGCGCACCACCTTGGACATGAACGGCGCAATCAACATACCGAAGAAGCCGGCAGCGATGGTGGCGCCGAAGATGCCTTGCATGCCCACGCCAGGCATGCCCGCCATAGCAACCATGCTGCCGACAGCGGCGAAACTGGCGCCCATCATCACCGGCATGCGGATGCCCATGGGGCCGATGCCGAGGGATTGCACGATGGTGGCGATGCCGGCGACCAGCAGGTCGGCGTTGATCAGAAAGGCGATTTCTTCACGGCTGAGGCCCGCGGCCTGTCCGATGATCAGCGGCACCGCGATGGCGCCGCCGTACATCAGCAGAACGTGTTGCAGGCCAACCAGGATCAGTTGCAGGAGAGGTAAACGCTGAATGGCGGGTGCGTCGGGAATACGGGCCTTGGATAGCTCGGACATGCAACACCTCGGATCTTTTTTATTCTTGTGAGTTACAGCTGTCGGGTGGCTCACAGCTGTTTCTTTGCATCAGGCTGACCGCGTTGCGGCCGTTCGCGGGCAAGCCTCGCTCCTACCGATCGGTGTGGATC
>NZ_JBSVXG010000231.1:0-8695 GCF_054070595.1 Pseudomonas sp. SDO55104_S430
CGGATGTGACTGACATATCGCATTCGCGAGCAAGCCCGCTCCCACAGGTTTGTGTACACCCCGAAATTCTTGCGAGAACCCTATGAAAAACGACAACCTGCGCGCCGACCGCGATGATCTTGATGACCTGGACCGCTTTACCCCCCGCACGCCGGCCAAACGCGGCGGCAACCTGGTCATGCAAGTGGCGACCGGCGTGTTTCTCGGCGGCCTGGCGCTTTGGCTGGTGCAACTGGGTGCCACGGCGCTCTACGCCAAGCTGATGATGGGCACGATCACCTTTGGTGGTTAGGTCGGCCGTCAATCGCCGATAAACCGCCGTCTGTCCCGTGAAATCTGTCCGTTTGCTATCTGGCGCTTGACTTCTCTTTTTGAATCAGTAACATAGCCGGCATTCCGCGATAGCTCAGTTGGTAGAGCAAGTGACTGTTAATCACTGGGTCCCTGGTTCGAGTCCAGGTCGTGGAGCCAGATACAAAAAACCCGCCTGATGGCGGGTTTTTTCGTTTTCGGCTTCCGCTCATACCTGAGATTTCACCGTCTGCTTCGGCAACTCCCCGAATCGCTGCCGATAGTAATTGGCAAACCGCCCCACGTGACCGAAGCCGAACTCCAGCGCCACCTCCGTCACGCTGCAATGCGGCCGTGCCAGAAGGAATTCACGGGCGGCCTCAAGGCGCAATCCCCGCAAGCGGTCCATCGGGCTTTGACCGTATTCGCGCTGGCACAAAGTGTTCAGGCTGCGAATGCTCACTCCAGCGGCAACCGCCAGTTCAGACAGGCTGATGCCTTGGGCAAGATGCTCACGCATGCAGGAATCGATTTTCTGCAACTGACGCGCAGGCAGACGCGGCGCCGGCGATGGCTCCTGCGCAGCACCGCAATGACTGAGCAGAAACAGCGGCAGGCTTTGCTCCAGATGCTGCAACCAGCGTGAAGGCGTTGCGCCCGCCTCGCCTTCGGGCAAATGCTCGAGCAACTCGCTGACCAGCCGAAACCAGCGTATCGCCAGCGGCCGTTGCAGGCGACTGACCGGCGCTAAATCGAAGCCCTCCGGCAAATCATCCCCCAGCGCTCTCTGCCCGGCGGCGAGCAATGTCCGCGGCAGTTTGAGGATCAACTGCTCGCAGCCCTCCTCCCACACCACCCGTGCCTGCTCGCGCGGCGACAGGATCGCCACTTCCCCGGGGCTGACGCCATAGCCCATGCCGTCGGATTCCAGAGTGGCGCTGCCACGCAGCGGCATCTGCACCAGCACGAAATCCTCGAACGGCCGCGGGCGGATTTCCACCTGGCCGCCATAGCGCAGCGCGTACAGCTCACAGCTGGCGACCTGACCGCGATAGAACGCGGTATCGACGCCGCCCTTCGGCCAGTCCAGTTCATGCTCCACCAGCGCCTGCCCCATCAAGCGCTGGGTTTCCTGGGCCGAACGGCTGGTGAACACCGGCTCGCGGCACATCAGCGACAGGTTCAGGCCCACGCTGTTAGCGGTGGCCGCGTGCAAGGTCGTCATCTCACAACGACCGGTTGCGACGGGCTTCGCTACGTTGCAAGGTCGCGCTGGGGGTTTCATTGAACAGTTTGCGGTATTCGCTGGCGAACCGGCCCAGGTGCGAGAAACCCCAGCACATGGCGATCACCGAGATGTTGCGCACCGACGCGTCCTCAAGAATTTCCTGCCGCACGGCGCTCAGACGAAATTTCTTCAGGTAAGCCATGGGCGACACGCCGAAGTGCTTGCGAAAGCCTTCGAACAGCTTGAAGCGCGACACACCGGCCGCCGCCTCGATGTCTTCCAGGTGAATGTCTTCACGGGCGTTGCTTTCGATGAAGTCCTTGGCGCGCACCAGGTAGTACGGCAGCTTGGCGCCCAGTTGGTCGCGCAGTTCGGCGCTGTAGTTGTTGGGCTGGGAAAGGATCAGGCCCTTGATCAGCGCGCTTTCGATATCCCGGGTGAAGAACACCTGATTGAACAGCTCCTGGCCGCGCTCCAGTTCGTCGATGTAATAACGGGCCATCCGCCACCAGGAGGCCGAGGCGCCGTTGACCGCATCCATCACCGGCTCGAATTTCAGCGGCATTTCCAGCGGCCGCTGCAGCATGCCTTCCAGGGTCTGGCGCATGGCCATGCGGGTGATCACCACGGAGATCTTGTGGCAGTCACCGGCCATGGTCAGCGACTGGGTTTCGTGGGGCGTGATGATCAGCCCCTGATCCTGGTTGGAGTACAACCGGCGACCGTCCTTGAGCAGCTCCTGCTCGCCGCGAATCGGCAGGCTCAAGCTGTAGCAATTGAGGTGTTCGGCATCCTCGACGCCGATGGTCACGTCCGTGCCGTATTCCATCCGGCCCAGGGTCGTGGACATGGACTTGAACACATTGGCCTTGTGATGAAACTGGATCCGGTTCGGCTGGCGGGTCTGCAGTACGTGCGGTCCGCAAATGCCGGCCATCCATGCACGGGCACCGGCCAGGTCGTAGCGATCTATACGGATATCTCGAAATTGGACAAGGTTTGGATCGGTCATATCAGTACACCCACGGCAAGGGACATCGACACGCTCTTCGGCGCGTATTTACATTGAAGTAGCAAGGGCTATGCCCAGCCGGCACGAACAGGCGATATCCGCATTTTTCGGCTACGAATCGCAAACTATCTGGATATCGAACGCGTTGTACGGCATTAACGCGCACAGCAACGGTGCCAAAAGTGGTCGATCACCGGGAAAAACGCTACCCGGCACGTCACTCAGCGCACAAACGCGTTCGATTTCGGGGCGGGGGCGTTACCAAAATTTCCAGGTGTAGGTGGTGATCAGACGATTCTCGACCCAGTCATTGCCGTGACTGAACTTGGAAACGACGTTGCCGGCCTCCACGCCCACGCCCTTGAGCGGGCCGCTTTGCACCACGTAAGACAGCACCAGATCGCGCTCCTGCTCAGCCGCCTGACTGAGGTTGTCGCCACGATCGATCGAGGTACCCTTGAAGTATCGGGTCATGAAGTTAAGACCCGGCATACCGAGGGCGGCGAAGTCGTAGTCGTAACGGACCTGCCAGGATTTTTCGTTGGGCTTGATGAACCCCACCCGCGACCAGTTCACCAGGAACGGCTGCGGCACATAACCGCCCAGGGTCGGGAAGTTGCTGTCGCCAAGCATGCGCTGATAGCCGACGCCGAACCGGTGCCCGCCCTTTTTCAGCGTGGTCATGGCGCCCCAGGAACGGTTGTCGATGTCGCCGTACAGCGCCTCGCCGTCCTCGCTGTTGTTGAAGTAACGCAGATCGGTCTTCAGCCCGTAACCGTCGCCCAGATCCGCCAGATGGGTGATGCCCAGATAGTGCTGCTGGTAGATGTCTTCCAGTTGCGCATAGAAGTAGCTGCCGGTCAGCGAGGGAGTGAAAGCGTAGCTGGCACCGGCGAGGTTCATGCCGTCACTGCCGCGACGCACGCCGGAGCCGGTCTGCAGGTACAGCTTTTCGTAGTTCGAAGAGTTACGCGCGCCGATCTCGGTCAGGCGTCCTGCAGTCAGGGTCAGGCGATCAACGTCCTTGGATTCGAGCAAGGCACCGCGATAGGTCGTCACCAGTTGCCGCGAGTCATCCATGATCACCACCGGCAAGAGCGGTCGCAGCTCGCCGACTTTCAGCTCGGTTTTCGAATAGCGCATTTTCAGCGTCACACCGCCTCGGCCGTACTCGTCGGCCTGCTCCTGACGGCTCTTGCTGTACGGGATGATGGTGTCATCGCCACGCCCGCCACCGCCGTCCAGTCGAAAGGCGTACTGCGCCTCCGCATCCAGGCCGAACTGCAACGTGCCTTCGGTGTAGCCGGAGGCGAAACGCAGGTCGAAGCCCTGGGTCCAGCTGCCCACCCGCGATTGCGGCGGGTTGTCCTCCTTGTAATCCCGGTCGATGTAAAAGTTGCGGGTGCCCAATGTCAGCTTGCTGTCGCTGACCACATCCGCCTGGGCCAGCAAGGGCGTCAACAGCCCGACCGTTTGAACTCCCCGAACTAACCAATCTTTGTGCAACATATTATTTCTTCCCCTGCCGCGTAGTTGGCAACACATAAATGGAAGGCACTTTCGGTACAGAACCAAAGACCATTAGCAATGGCAGTTTCCAGTGACCTGCAGCGAGACACTCTGGTGGTGCTTCGGTTGAAATTAAGCCGTAACAAGTTCGTCACCGGCTATCCCGTTACTGAAGGACAAATAGCCATTTGCTCAGCCACAGGATTGCGCACCAGCCAGTAATTACGGGGCATGAGCCGCCATTAGCCGGATATCGGCGCTTATTTTCCGGATGGGTTTCCACTACTAATCGGATAGACCCTGTCGGGCACCACGTCATTAAATGAAGACGTGAATTAGCCCATTGGCCGAGGACTGGGAAATGACAACTGCACGAAGTGTCGAACAGTGGAAAAGTTATATTGAAAGTTGCCTGGACTTTCGCCCGCAGGACGGTGTTTATCGCATTGCCCGCGATATGTTCACCGACCCGGAACTGTTCGATCTGGAAATGGAACTGATTTTCGAGAAGAACTGGATCTACGCCTGCCACGAAAGCGAGATCGCCAATAATCACGACTTCATGACCATGCGTGCCGGCCGCCAGCCGCTGATCATCACCCGCGACGGCGAAGGCCGCCTCAACGCCCTGATCAACGCCTGCCAGCATCGTGGCACCACCCTCACCCGTGTCGGCAAGGGCAACCAGTCGACCTTCACCTGCCCCTTCCACGCCTGGTGCTACAAGAGCGACGGCCGCCTGGTGAAGGTCAAGGCACCGGGTGAATACCCCGAAGGTTTCGACAAGGCCACTCGCGGCCTGAAAAAAGCCCGGATCGAAAGCTACAACGGCTTCGTCTTCGTCAGCCTCAATGTGGAC
Source organism: Pseudomonas sp. SDO55104_S430 (assembly GCF_054070595.1). Classification (NCBI taxonomy): domain Bacteria; kingdom Pseudomonadati; phylum Pseudomonadota; class Gammaproteobacteria; order Pseudomonadales; family Pseudomonadaceae; genus Pseudomonas; species Pseudomonas sp. SDO55104_S430. The sequence goes on from NZ_JBSVXG010000231.1 coordinate 4,900, forward strand.
GGCACCGACACCCTGGAAGACTTCCTGGGCGATGCCAAAGTGTTCTTCGACATGATGGTGGCGCAGTCGCCCACCGGTCAGCTCGAAGTGCTGCCGGGCAAGTCGGCCTACACCTACGACGGCAACTGGAAGTTGCAGAACGAGAACGGCCTGGACGGTTATCACGTCAGCACCGTGCACTACAACTACGTGGCCACCGTGCAGCACCGCCAACAGGTCAACGCCGAGAAAGGCGTGAGCGCCAGCGACACCCTGGACTACAGCAAGCTGGGCGCCGGCGACAAGGAAACCGACGACGGCTGGTTCGCCTTCCACAACGGTCACAGCGTGCTGTTCAGCGACATGCCCAACCCCGCCGTGCGCCCGGGCTACGCCAGCATCATGCCGCGCCTGGTCGAAGAACACGGCCAGGGCAAGGCCGAATGGATGATGCACCGCCTGCGCAACCTCAACGTCTACCCGAGCATGTTCTTCCTCGACCAGATCAGCTCGCAGCTGCGGATCATCCGCCCGCTGGCCTGGAACAAGACCGAGATCAACAGCTTCTGCCTGGGCGTGGTCGGCGAGTCGGATGCCGATCGGGAAAACCGCATTCGCCAGTTCGAAGACTTTTTCAACGTGTCCGGCATGGGCACCCCCGACGACCTGGTGGAATTCCGTGAAGCCCAGCGCGGTTTCCAGGCCCGCCTGGAACGCTGGAGCGACATTTCCCGTGGCGAAGGCAAGTGGGTCGAAGGCCCTACCCGCAACAGCGAAACCATCGGCATTTCTCCGGCCCTGACCGGCACCGAGTTCACCCATGAAGGCCTGTACGTCAACCAGCACGCCAACTGGCAACGCTTTTTGCTCGAAGGTCTGGCGCGCAAGGCGGCCGAAGAACAACCGTTGAAACTGCGTGAGGTGTGAACATGAATTCGCAACTGCAATACCGCGTCGAGCAATTTCTCTACCGTAATGCCGAGGCCTGCGATGCCCAGGATTGGGACAGCTACCTGGACATGTTCAGCGATGACAGCGAGTTCCACCTGCCGCAATGGGATTCGGAGCACGTCTACACCACCGACCCGAAAAAAGGCATGTCGCTGATCTATTACCCCAACCGTGGCGGCCTGGAAGACCGGGTGTTCCGCATCCGCACCGGCAAGGCCGCCTCGACCATTCCGATGCCGCGCACCCTGCACCTGATCAGCAACGTGCGCATCGCGCCGCTGGCGGACGATGAGCTGGAAGTGCGGGTCAACTGGAGCACCCAGTACTACCGCATGCAGACCGCCGAGCAGTTCTTCGGCCGCGCCACCTACCGCCTGCGCCCTGACGGCGAGAGCTGGAAGATCGCCCGCAAACACGTGGTGCTGCTCAACGACACGATCAATTCCGTGCTCGATTTTTACCATCTCTGAACCCTGCGGATTAACGCTCATGACGTACAAGGTCGCCTTCAGTTTCGCCGACGGCAAAACACTCTTCTGCAACGTGCAGAACAACGAAATCCTGCTCGACGCGGCCCTGCGCAGCGGGATCAAGATTCCGCTGGATTGCCGCGAAGGGGTTTGCGCGACCTGCCAGGGCCGCTGTGAATCCGGGCAGTACACCCAGGACTACGTGGACGATGAAGCGCTGTCGGTCAGCGATCTGGCCGAGCGCAAGGTGCTGACCTGCCAGACCCGCGTGCAGTCGGACGCCGCCTTCTACTTCGACTTCGATTCCAGCCTCTGCGGCAGCAACGGTCCGAGCAGCCTGCAAGGCACCGTGAGCGAGGTGCGTCAGGTCTCGCCGACCACCGCCATCGTCCATGTCGAAGTGGGTGATGCGGGCGCGGCGCTGGACTATCTGCCGGGCCAGTACGCCCGTCTGCAAGTGCCGGGTACCGAGCATCGGCGCTCGTATTCCTTCGCCTGCGCGCCGGGCAGCAGCAACCTGCAGTTCCTGATTCGCCTGCTGCCCAACGGCGTGATGACCGACTACGTGCGCGATCGCTGCCAAGTCGGTGACGTGATCCACATGGAGGCGCCGCTGGGGGCCTTCTACCTGCGCCACATCGACCGCCCACTGGTGATGGTCGCCGGCGGCACCGGGCTGTCGGCGTTCCTCGGCATGCTCGACCAGATCGCCGAACGCGGTGGCTGCGGTCATCCGGTGCACCTGTATTACGGCGTGCGCGAAGCGGCGGACCTGTGCGAGGTCTCGCGCATCGAGGCCTATGCCGCGCGCATTCCGGGCTTCCGTTTCACCCCCGTGGTCAGCAGCGCAAACCCTGACTGGCCGGGCAAGACCGGCTACATCGCCGAGCACCTGGAACTGGCCGAACTGCGTGACCAGCCCGTCGACCTGTACCTGTGCGGTCCGCCGCCGATGGTCGAGTCGATCAAGGACTGGCGCCAGCAGCACGGCCTGGAGCAAAGCCGCCTTTATCTGGAGAAATTCACCGAAAGCAACAGCTGACGCAGCACCCCATAACAACAATCAATCGGCCCGTCCGAACACAGAACACTGCCCTCATCGATATCCACCGTGCGTTGGCACGACCTACTTCATAGGCCGCCTCATGAAAAACCTGGTATTGCGTGCATGTCTGGCAACCTCCCTCTGCGCGGCGACCGCTGCGCAGGCTGTGGAGCCTGTCCGAATCGGCTTCATCACCACCCTCTCCACGCCCGCCGGCTACCTGGGCGAGGACTCGCGTGACGGCTTTCAGCTGGCGATCGATCAGGAAGGCGGCAAGCTGGGTGGCGTGCCGGTGCAACTGATCGTCGAGGACGACGGCCTGCAACCGGCCAAGGCCAAACAGATCGCCGATCGCATGAGCCTGGACGGCGTCTCGCTGTACACCGGGGTGATTTTTTCCAACGTGCTGGCGGCCGTGATCAACACCGCCACCAAGGATGGTTTCTACGTCAGCAACAACACCGCGCCTTCGACCCTGGCCGGTGAGAAATGCATGGCCAACTACTTCGTCGGCTCCTACCAGAACGACACCCCGCACGAGATGGCCGGTGTCGCCGCCAACGAGCTGGGCTACAAGAAGATGGTGATCCTGGCGCCCAATTATCAGGGCGGCCGCGATGCACTGGCCGGCTTCAAGCGCACCTTCAAGGGCGAAGTGACCGAGATCTACACCAAGCTCAACCAGCTGGACTTCTCGGTGGAACTGGCCCGCGTGCGGGCGCTGGCACCTGATGCGATCTTCCAGTTCCACCCGGGCGGTGGCGGCATCAACTTCGCCAAGCAATATGGCGGTTCGGGCCTGTCGGCGCAGATCCCGATGGTGGTGCCGGTGTTCTCCATGGATGAACGCATGCTCGCTGCCACTGGCGATGTGGCCAAGGGCACCAACGTGGTCACCCTGTGGAACCCGCAATCGGACAACCCGGCCAACCAGGCCTTCGTCAAAGCCTTCACCGAGAAGTACAACCGCACCCCTACGGTGTATGCCGCCCAGACCTACGACACGGCGCGGCTGATCGGCGCCGCCTTGAAAACCTCGCAAGGCAACCTGAAAGACCAGGCGGCGTTCCGCGACGCGATGAAGAACGTCAAGTTCGACTCCATCCGTGGCGATTTCAGCTTCGCGCAAAACCAGCACCCGGTGATCGACTGGTACCTGCTGCAAGTGCAGGCCGGCGCCGACGGCAAGCTGGTGGAAGTGCCGATCAAGACCCTGGCGACCCGTCACGTCGACAGCTACGCGGCTCAATGCTCGATTTGACCGATACCTGACTGTAGGAGCGATGAGGACATTGTGGCGAGGGGGCTTGCCCCCGTTGGGCTGCGAAGCGGCCCCAAAAAATGGGACTGC
>NZ_JBSVXG010000232.1:0-8685 GCF_054070595.1 Pseudomonas sp. SDO55104_S430
CACCCCGCGGCGTCCGATCCACCATCGCGAGCGTGCTCGCTCCTACAGATGTTTCTCATGATCTGTAGGAGCGAGTTCACTCGCGATGTTCGCCAACGATGACGCTGGCAGCCTGACACCCCGCGGTGTCCGATCCACCATCGCGAGCAAGCTCGCTCCTACAGATGTTTCTCATGACCTGTAGGAGCGAGTTCACTCGCGATGGTCGCCAACGATGACGCTGGCTACCTGACACCCCGCGGCGTCCGATCCACCATCGCGAGCGTGCTCGCTCCTACAGATGTTTCGCATGACCTGTAGGAGCGAGTTCACTCGCGATGGTCGTCAACGATGACGCTGGCGGCCTGACACCCCGCGGCGTCCGTTCCACCATCGCGAGCAAGCTCGCTCCTACAGGGATCGGGTTCAGGGCAGTTCGGGCAGTTGCAGTTGGCGGGCAGTCTGGTTGAGGTCTTCGCGCAGCTTCGGCGCCAGGCTCAGACCTTCTTCCAGAGCTTGCGCGCGCAGTTTCAGACCAGCCTGACCCGGCAGGCGCACAGGGCGTTGCGGGTCGATCGGGCGGCTGGCCAGGATCAGTTTGCTGAGGAACGAACTCTCGTCGGTGAAGGCCTCAAGCCCGCCGAAGAATCGCGGGTCGATCACCACCGCCGTGGCCGAAGCGCCCCACTGATCCGGGCCGTCCTTGCGCCCGTGCCCGGCCAGTCCCGAGGTCAGCGCCTCCACCAGAATCGCCAGGGCAAATCCCTTGTGCCCGAAGGCCTCGCCGCCCAAAGGCAGGATGCTGCCCGACGGCGTGCTGAAGAAATCGTTCGGGTCGTTGCTCACCCGCCCTTCGTTGCTCATCACCACCGGATGCGGCAACGCGGTACCCGCGTCACGGCACTGACCGACCATGGCCAGGGTCACGGTGGACATGCTCACGTCCAGCAGAATCGGCTCGCCCTGGGTGGGGATGCCGGCAGCAATCGGGTTGGGCGTATAGATCGGGTCGATCCCGCCGTGGGCGCTGACGATGCCTACCGACGGATCGGAGGAATACACCATCGCCACCAGGCCACGATCGGTGAACGGCTTGAGGTACGCCGCCAGGCAGCCGATGTGCGAGGCGCGACGGACCACGGCGATGCCGATGCCCTGCTCGCTCGCGCCTTTCGCCGCGCTGTCCAGGGCCCGGCTGACACAGTACGGCCCGAGCACATAGTGACCGTCGAACAGGCTCGAAATGCCGCTGTCCGAGACCTGTTCGAGCAATTGCGCGCGAGCCTTCACCTGCCCGCTCTGCATGCCGCCGATGTAGCGGCTGACCAGATTCAAACCGTGGGTGCGATGGCCCAGCAGCTCGCCTTCGAGCAGCACGCGGGTCACCACCCGGGCCACCTCGGCATCGGCTCCACTTTTTTCGAACAGTTGCTCGACGAACGCTGTCAGCGTCTGTACGTCGTAGCGATTGGCTTGGGTCATGCTTGTGACTCCGTTATCAATTCTGGATTCAGCGTGTGTTTTGCGAGTGGAAGATTCACTCAGGTGACGGCACCGATCTGCCAGGGCACGAACTCGTTCTGCCCGTAACCGTGCTGCTCGCTCTTGCTCCGCTCGCCCGACGCGATGCGCAGCATCTGTTCGAAGATGTACGCGCCGCGCTCCTCGATGCTGGTGGAACCGTCGGCGATGCCGCCGCAGTTCACGTCCATGTCTTCTTCCTGGTGTTCGAACACCCGGTTGTTGGTCGCCAGCTTGATCGACGGAGCCGGCGCGCAGCCGTAGGCCGAGCCGCGACCGGTGGTGAAGGCGATCAGGTTGGCGCCACCGGCCACCTGGCCTGTGGCCGAGACCGGGTCGTAGCCCGGGGTGTCCATGAACACCAGGCCCTTGGCCTGAACCGCTTGCGCGTATTCGTACACATCCACCAGGTTGCTGGAGCCGGCCTTGGCCACGGCGCCCAGGGATTTCTCGAGGATGGTGGTCAGGCCACCGGCCTTGTTGCCGGCCGAGGGGTTGTTGTTCAGTTCGGCGTTCATGCGTCGGCAGTAGTCTTCCCACCAGTGAATGCGCGCGATGAGTTTTCCCCCGATTTCGCGGCTCACCGCACGGCGCGTCAGCAGGTGCTCGGCGCCGTAGATTTCCGGGGTCTCGGAGAGGATCGCGGTGCCGCCCGCCGCCACCAGGCGATCGACGGCGTTGCCCAATGCCGGGTTGGCAGTGATTCCCGAATAGCCATCCGAGCCGCCGCATTGCAGGCCGACCACCAGATGCCGGGCGCTGACTGGCTCGCGCCGTACTTGGTTAGCCTTGGGCAGCAAGGCCTTGACCTGTTCGATGCCGCTGGCGATGGTTTTTGAGGTGCCGCCCAGGCCCTGGATGGTGAAGGCGCGCAACTGGTCGCCGGGCTGCATGCCCTGGCTTTCCATCAAGCTCTCGATCTGGTTGGTTTCGCAGCCCAGGCCGATGATCAGCACGGCGGCGAAATTGGGGTGCGCGGCGTAGCCGGCCAGGGTGCGGCGCAGCAGGCCCAAGGCTTCGCCACTGGGGTCGACGGCACAACCGGCGCCGTGGGTCAGGGCCACCACGCCATCGATGTTCGGGTAATCGGCCAGCGCTTGCGGGTGAATGTCACGACGAAAATGATCGGCCACGGCCCGGGCCACGGTGGCCGAGCAATTCACCGAGGTCAGGATGCCGACGTAATTGCGGGTGGCGACGCGGCCATCGGCGCGCACGATGCCCTGGAACACCGCTTTGCTGGCCGGCGTGTTATGGGCATCGACGCCGAACGCGTAGTCCCGGGCAAAGTCACCCATCTCCACGTTGTGCACATGCACATGGTCGCCGGCTTCGATGGGCTGCGAGGCGAAACCGATGATTTGCCCGTACCGGCGCAGCGGCTGGCCCTGCTCCACGTGCTGGGTCGCGACCTTGTGACCGGAGGGAATCGGCTGGCGCACGGTGATCGCCTCGGCTTCAAGGCTCAGGCCTTCAGGCAGGGCCTGGCGTGCAATCAGTACGTTGTCCTGGGGATTGAGGCGGATCACGGCGGCGTCGCCGGTCCGGGTTCTGGCAATCAGTTGCATGGGACCTCTCAGGGCAGTACCGCCGCTTTCTTGTTATGGCGCCGCCCGTTCGGTGTCGGGCGAATCTGCGATAACTGTAAGGAGCCGGAACCGACATTCCCAATGAGATGATCCGATCGAACGATAACCAAGAGTTATCAAATCGACATATTGCGAGGTGTTATCCGATCGTTTGCGGATCCTCTTCGCGCCGTTGGCGGGCGGAATCGAGCAGGATTTCGACGAACTCCCGGGCCGATCCGGTCGGGGGGTCTTCCTTGCGGGTGATGACGCCGTATTCCAGCGGCGCCAGGTGCAGCGGGCTCTGTAGTTCCTTCAACTGACCGCTGGCCAGTTGCGCCGCGACCATAGACCGGGGCAACAAGGCAATCATCGGGCCCGACTGCAGCAGTTGCAGGAACATCTGCATCGAGGTGGTATCGACGCTGTCCGCCGGCGAGGCAATGCCGGCGGCGCGGAATGCCGCTTCCGTGCGATTGCGGATCGGCGTCCCCACCGGGTACAGCACCCACGGCCACTGCCCCAGCGCATCGAGCGGCGTACAGTCCTCTCCGTTGAGTGGGTGCCGACTGTTGACCACAAGGCTGAACGGCTCGGGCTCCAGGGGCTGGAAATCGAAGACCTGGCTGTAGCGCTCCTCGGTGAAGCGGCCGATGATCAGGTCGAGTTTGTTCTGCTCGAGCAACTCCAGCAGCTTGTCGCTGGACTGCTCCATCACTTCGATCGACAGCAACGGGCTGCGCGCCTTGATCGCCGCGATGGCCTGGGGCAGCACCACCGAGGTCGCGGCGAAGATCCCGCCGACCTTGAGAAAACCGTGGCCGCCCTTGCGCAGGCGGTTCACCTGATCGACGAAGGTGTGCGAGTCGGCCAGCGCGGCCTGGGCGTACTTCACCACATGCTCGCCCAGCTCCGTCGGCGGCATGCTGCGCGGCAGACGCTGGAACAGGGCAAAGCCGAACTGCTCTTCCAGATCGCGCAACATCTTGCTCAACGCTGGCTGGCTGAGGTTCATATGCGCCGCGGTGGCGTGCATGTTGCGCGTGCGCGCCAGGGTGTCGATCAGCACCAGGTGCTTGAAACGCACCCAGTTGCAAAAACTGGAATGGGTGATGTCCGATGGCATCGGGTCAAACCTCTTGAAAGGTGATACGCAACCCCCTGTAGGAGCGAGCTTGCTCGCGATGGACGTCATCGATAACGCGGGCATCCTGACACCCTGCGGTGTTCCGTCTTCCATCGCGAGCAAGCTCGCTCCTACAGAGGTCGGTCATTGTTCGCGCAAATACTGCAACAGCGTGTCCAGCGCCACGGATCTTGGCCGGGAACGCAAGGTCAGCAAACCGATGTTGACCATGGAGATCGGCAATTCCACCGGCAGGATAGCGACCATCCCGTAGTGCGCATAATGCTCGGCCACGTCATTGGGCACCACGGCGATCATGTCCGACGCCTCGAGCATCGCCGTGGTCGCCAGGATCGAAGCGGTTTCGACGACGTCCAGCGACTGCACCATTCCGCCGGCCTGCAGGGCACTTTCCACCCGGCGGCGCATGGGGCTGCCGATGGGATGGAGGATCCAGGTCGAGCTGACCAGATCCGCCAACTGCAATGACGAACTCGCGGCCAACGGATGGCCGGCCCGGGCAATCACGCGCATCTGCTCGCCGTTGTCGAATAGTTCGATGTCCAGGTCATGGCTGTCGCTCTGGTCCGGCAGGCGTCCCAGCACCACATCGAAATCGCCTCGCAGCAAGGCTGGCAGCAAGGTATCGCTGGTTCCGACCTCAATGGAAATCCGCACCTTGGGGTGATCGCGCTTGTAAGCCAACACCGCCTTGGTCAGCAGCCGCGGCACCGGCCCCATCACACTGCCGACCCGCACCAGCCCCGTGGCCCCACGCGCCAGTTCGGCGATTTGCGCCTGGGCGTGCTCGAACTCATGCAGCGCGCCCTGGGCATAGCGAATCATCACCTCGCCATACAGCGTCGGCTGCATGCCCCGGGGCAGGCGCTCGAACAGGCGCACGCCCAGACGTTCTTCCAGTTGCTGCAGCAGCAGACTGGCGGCAGGTTGCGTGGTGTGCATCGCGGCGGCAGCCCGGCGCAGGTTGCCGTACTCGCCCAAAGCATTGAGCAAGGTGATCTGTCGACTGGAGATCTTCAGGGCGCCGGGCGTGCGCGAGGCAAGTTCTGGATCGGGAGACATATCGAATCCGGTATCACTGCTTAAAGAATCGCGATTATGCACATATCACTCGGGAACCTACAGTCGGAGCTCAATCGATCAACAAGAACAAGAGCCCGCCATGAGTATTCGAATCACCCACCTGAGCGTTCGCGACATTCGCTTCCCCACTTCGCTGTCGCTGGACGGCTCCGATGCGATGAACAGCGCGCCGGACTATTCCGCCTCCTATGTCGTGCTGCACACCGACGCCCCCGCTCTCGAAGGCCACGGCCTGACCTTCACCATCGGCCGTGGCAACGAGATCTGCGTGGCGGCCATCCAGTCCCTGGCGCCGATGGTCGTAGGCCTGACCCTGGAGGAGATCGTCGCCGACATGGGCGCCTTCTGGCACAAGATCACCGTGGGCGACAGCCAACTGCGCTGGCTGGGCCCGGAAAAAGGCGTGATCCACCTTGCCACCGCGGCCATCGTCAACGCCGTGTGGGACCTGTGGGCGAAGCACGAAGGCAAGCCGGTGTGGAAGCTGCTGGCGGACATGACGCCCGAACAGTTGGTGCGCTGCCTGGACTTCAGCTACGTCACCGATGTGCTCACCCCCGAAGAAGCCATCGCCCTGCTGCGTCGCCAGGCACCGGGCAAGGCACGGCGCGAGGGGCAGATGCTGGAGGAAGGTTATCCCGGCTACACCACCGCGCCGGGATGGCTGGGCTACAGCGAAGAGAAAATGCGAAAGCTGGCCCGCGAAGCGGTGGCGGATGGCTGGACCCACATCAAGCAGAAAATCGGCGCGGACCTGGAGGAAGACATTCGTCGCGCCACTATTTTGCGGGAAGAAATCGGCTGGGAACGCAACCTGATGATGGACGCCAACCAGGTCTGGGGCGTCGATGAATCAGTCGCCAACATGCGCCGCCTGGCCGCGTTCGAACCACTGTGGATCGAAGAACCGACCAGCCCCGACGACATCCTCGGCCACGCCAGCATCCGCCAGCGCATTGCACCGATCGGCGTCGCCACCGGCGAGCATTGCCACAACCGGGTGATGTTCAAGCAGATGTTCCAGGCCGGCGCGCTGGACTTCTGCCAGCTGGATGCGGCGCGTCTGGGCGGCCTGAACGAGGTATTGATCGTGCTGCTGATGGCGGCAAAATTCGACGTGCCGGTCTGCCCCCATGGCGGCGGTGTCGGGCTCTGCGAATACGTGCAGAACATCGCCCTGTTCGACTACATCGCCGTCTCCGCCTCGCTGCACAACCGCGTCCTGGAATACGTCGACCACCTGCACGAACACTTCCTCGACCCCGTCGTCATCCGCCGCGGCCGCTACATGCCCCCACAGCGCCCGGGCTACAGCATCGAAATGACCGCCGAAACCCTGGAGCGCTACCAATATCCCGACGGCCCGGTCTGGATCGATATCGCCCGGCGCTGATCCATACCCCTGCACAGCATCCCAACCTGTGGGAGCGGGCTTGCTCGCGAAGGGGGAGTGTCAGTTGGCAGGGTTGCAGCTGACAGACCGCATTCGCGAGCAAGCCCGCTCCCACAGGGGGCGCAGGCGTTACGAAATCAGCGAACCACGCAGCGAATGCGGCTGCGCCGCGTCGATGTGCACGTCGGCGAATTGGCCGATCAGGGTCGGATTGTCGCAGCGGAAGTTGACGATACGGTTATTCTCGGTCCGCCCCTGCAGCTCGCCGGGATCCTTTTTCGAGTAATCGGTGACCAGAATGCGCTGAATCGAACCGACCATTTGTCGGCTGATCTCGAAGCCCTGCTGATTCAAGCGATGTTGCAGGGCGTTCAAACGCTCTTTTTTTAGCTCTTCCGGCGTCTCGTCCGCCAGATCGGCGGCCGGTGTGCCCGGACGCTGGCTGTAGACGAACGAGTAGGAGAAGTCGAAACCGACGTCCTGAATCAGCTTCATGGTTTGTTCGAAGTCTTTTTCGGTCTCGCCGGGGAAACCGACGATGAAGTCCGAACTGATGCAGATCCCCGGTACGGCAGCGCGCAACTTGCGAAGCTTGGACTTGTACTCCAGCGCAGTGTGATTGCGCTTCATCGCCGCCAGGATGCGGTCCGAACCCGACTGCACCGGCAAGTGCAGGTGTTTGACCAGCTCAGGGACTTCGGCGTGGGCCTGGATCAGGCTGTCGGAGAATTCCAGTGGGTGCGAGGTGGTGTAGCGGATGCGGTCGATGCCGTCGACAGCGGCCACCACGCGGATCAGTTCTGCCAGATCGGCCAGGCGACCGTCATGGGTCGCGCCGCGATAACCGTTGACGTTCTGCCCCAGCAACGTCACTTCGCGAACGCCGTTTTCCGCCAAGTGAATGATCTCGGCGATCACGTCATCGAACGGGCGGCTGACTTCTTCGCCGCGGGTGTAGGGCACCACGCAGAAGGTGCAGTACTTGCTGCAGCCTTCCATCACCGACACATAGGCACTCGGGCCGTCGATGCGTGGTTCGGGCAAGTGGTCGAATTTTTCGATTTCCGGGAAGCTCACGTCGACTTGCGGCAGCTTGCTGATGCGCGCCGCGTCGATCATTTCCGGCAGGCGGTGCAGTGTCTGCGGGCCGAACACCACGTCCACGTAGGGTGCGCGATCGCGGATCGCGGCGCCTTCCTGGCTGGCCACGCAACCGCCGACGGCGATCACCATGTCCGGGTTGGCCAGTTTCAGTTCGCGCCAGCGGCCCAACTGTGAGTAGACGCGATCCTGGGCGCGCTCGCGGATCGAGCAGGTGTTGAGCAGAATCACGTCGGCGTCTTCGGCGCGAGCGGTGACTTCCAGGGCCTGGTGTTCGCCCAGCAGATCGACCATGCGCGAGCTGTCGTACTCGTTCATCTGGCAACCGTGGGTTTCGATATAGAGCTTCTTGGCCATGGAAAAGGGTCATCACGTGATTCGAAGAACCGCGCATTATAGGGAACATGCTCCCAGGTTCCTACCGCTGCGCGTCCGGTGGCTGTGCTATAGTTCGCGCCCTCTTTTTATCCCCGATGTGTTGCCCGCCCTCCATGACCAAACGCGAAGCTCCAATCTACAAGGTGATTTTCCTCAACCAGGGCCAGGTGTTCGAAATGTACGCCAAGCAGATCTATCAGAGTGATCTGTGGGGTTTCCTGGAAGTGGAAGAATTCGTCTTTGGCGAGCGCACGCAGGTGGTTGTCGACCCGAGCGAAGAGAAGCTCAAGGCACAGTTCGAAGGTGTGGTGCGCAGTTTCGTGCCGATGCATTCGATCGTGCGGATCGATGAAGTGGAGCGCCTGGGCACCCCGAAAATCAGCGAAGCCCGGGCCGGGGTTGGCAATGTGATGCCGTTTCCGATGCCGATGCCTGAGAAGTAAGACTCAGCACCGAGTCGCCCCTTTCGCGAGCAAGCCCGCTCCCACATTTGATCTGCGTCGTACACAGAACAA
>NZ_JBSVXG010000233.1:0-8653 GCF_054070595.1 Pseudomonas sp. SDO55104_S430
GGGGGGGGTTTGCCGGTGAGGAGGCCAAATCGGGCGACGTGTTTGTTGGCTGACACACCGCTTTCGCGGGCAAGCCCGCTCCCACAGGTACCGTGTTTGATTTAGGTTAATGCGCAAAATTTTAAGGACTGGTCATGATCCCCAATGACGAACAACTGCAAATCAGCGACGCGGCCCGGCAGTTTACCCAGGAACGGCTGAAACCGTTCGCCGCCGAATGGGACCGTGAACACCGCTTCCCCAAAGAGGCCATCGGCGAGATGGCCGAGCTGGGCTTCTTCGGCATGCTGGTGCCGGAGCAGTGGGGCGGTTGCGACACCGGTTACCTGGCCTACGCCATGGCCCTGGAAGAAATCGCCGCCGGCGACGGCGCCTGCTCGACCATCATGAGCGTGCACAACTCCGTGGGTTGCGTGCCGATCCTCAACTACGGCAATGACGACCAGAAAGAGCGCTTTCTCAAGCCCCTGGCCAGCGGCGCGATGCTCGGTGCGTTCGCCCTGACCGAGCCGCAGGCCGGTTCCGACGCCAGCGGCCTGAAAACCCGCGCGCGGCTGGAAGGCGATCACTACGTGCTCAACGGCAGCAAGCAGTTCATCACCTCCGGGCAGAACGCCGGGGTGGTGATTGTGTTTGCCGTGACCGACCCGAGCGCCGGCAAGCGCGGTATCACCGCGTTGATCGTGCCCACGGATTCGCCGGGCTATACCGTTGCGCGGGTCGAGGACAAGCTCGGTCAGCACGCTTCCGATACCTGCCAGATCCTCTTCGAAAACGTCAAGGTTCCGGTGGCCAACCGCCTGGGCGAAGAGGGCGAGGGCTACAAGATCGCCCTGGCCAACCTCGAAGGCGGCCGCGTCGGCATCGCTTCGCAATCGGTGGGCATGGCCCGCGCCGCCTTCGAAGCCGCCCGTGACTATGCCCGCGAGCGCGAGAGCTTCGGCAAGCCGATCATCGAACATCAGGCAGTGGCGTTCCGTCTGGCGGACATGGCGACCCAGATCGCCGTCGCCCGGCAGATGGTGCACTACGCGGCGGCGCTGCGTGACAGCGGCAAGCCGGCGCTGGTCGAAGCTTCGATGGCCAAGCTGTTCGCCTCGGAAATGGCCGAGAAGGTCTGCTCCTCGGCGTTGCAAACCCTGGGCGGTTACGGTTATCTCAACGACTTCCCGGTGGAGCGGATCTACCGCGACGTGCGGGTTTGCCAGATTTACGAAGGCACCAGCGACATTCAGCGCATGGTCATTTCGCGCAACCTATAAAAAGGAAACCTCTACGTGAACTACGAAACGATTTTGCTGGAAATCCACGACCGCGTCGGTCTGATCACCCTGAACCGTCCGCAGGCGCTGAACGCGCTGAATGCGCAGATCGTCAGCGAAGTGAACCACGCCCTCGATGGCCTGGAGAAAGACCCGAACATCGGCTGCATCGTGCTGACCGGCTCGAAAAAAGCGTTCGCCGCCGGTGCCGACATCAAGGAAATGGCCGAGCTGACCTACCCGCAGATCTACATCGACGACCTGTTCAGCGACAGCGACCGGGTGGCCAACCGCCGCAAGCCGATCATCGCCGCGGTCAACGGTTTCGCATTGGGCGGTGGCTGTGAGCTGGCACTGATGTGCGACTTCATCCTGGCCGGCGATAACGCCAAGTTCGGTCAGCCGGAAATCAACCTCGGGGTGCTGCCGGGTATGGGCGGCACTCAGCGCCTGACCCGCGCCGTGGGCAAGGCCAAGGCCATGGAAATGTGCCTCAGCGGCCGCCTGATCGGTGCCGAGGAAGCCGAGCGTTGCGGGATCGTCGCGCGCATCGTGCCGAGCGATGAGCTGCTGGACGAAGCGCTGAAAGTCGCGGCGCTGATTGCGAAGAAATCCCTGCCGATCGCCATGATGGTCAAGGAAAGCGTCAACCGCGCTTTCGAAGTGAGCCTGTCCGAAGGCGTGCGTTTCGAGCGCCGGGTGTTCCATGCGGCATTTGCGACCCAGGATCAGAAGGAAGGCATGGCGGCGTTCATTGCCAAGCGTGAGGCGGATTTCACCAACAAGTGATGTCGCGTACACCATGAAAAGATCGCGAGCAGGCTCGCTCCCACAGGATCTCCAGTGAACCTGAGGGAGCGGGCTTGCTCGCGAAGAGGGCGTGCCAGTCGACATCTGCATTGACTGACCCACCGCATTCGCGAGCAAGCCCGCTCCCACAAGGGATTAGTGGTGCGACTTCACCACCGCATCCGGACCCCCAGACTCCCAATCAACCCGTTCAAGTCATTGTCATCCACATCACTGCTGTAATCGGCGCTGACATACAGACTCACCACCGGCGTCACCCGCGCAACCAGACCCAATCCCAGTTCCACGGTCGACGAGTTGCGACTGCTGCTGATCTTGTCGACCTGATCCAGTGTCACGGTATTGCCGGTATACACCGTGTGCCACAAGTTGGTCCGCACATAGGGTTCGACGGGCAGGCCGTTGATGTCGTAGCTACCTTTCAATTTCGCGCCGACCCGGCCGCTCCACGACGTCAAGTCGGTGGACGAGGCATTGCCGGAGCCCGCGTAGGGCGTGTCCAGCGTGATGCGCTGGTTGATCAATTGCGCCTGGGGTTCGACCACCCAGTTTTCGCTGATGCCAATCGGAAAACCGCCTTCGACCGACAGCGTCACCGCGCTGCCTTCGGTGGCTTGCCTTGCGCCCTGTACGTTGCGACTGAAGCCGTTGACGCGACCGCCGCTGGCGGACAGGTCGACGTGCCAGCCCTGTGGCCCCGTCAGGCTGTAATAGGCACCCAGGCTCTGGCCTTGAAGGTTGAGGGTGTCGCTGTTGGGATCGGACAACGCGCGGTTGATCAGCGGGCCGTTGCCGTTGGCCTGGATCTGGCTGATGCCGCCAATCAGGCCGATGCGCTGGGTATGGCCGCTGTTGCTCTGCAGCGTCAGGATCGCCGGGCCTTTGGTTTCCCCCGAGCCGAAGCTGGTGAAACCCTGGGCCAGCGAGTCGGCCTGCGCCTGGCGCGCGGCCTGGCCGTAGACCTGATCCCAGGCAGCGGGCGCCGCATCCTCGGTGGTGAAATGACTACTTCGTGGGGCAGGGCCGAAATGGCCAGAGTACGTGGCAGCAAGCGTGGGCAAGGTCAGCATCGAGACGTTCTGGCTGTACCAGGGCGTGGTGTCGTCCTCGACCGCCGAGGCCTGGACTTCCAGAGTGGAGCACAGCAGGAGAGAACTCGAGACAGTGCAAAAAGTGATTTTGATCTCTTGTTGAGTGAAGGAAGTTTTCATCGTGGGGCTACCTTGCAACGCGTGCCGTACTTGCCTTGGCGTCTCTCCTACCCCGAGCGAGGGGCGACCGAATGGAGAGGGGCAAGCCGCGGGCCGCCCGCTTGCGCGGGTGTCCGGGGGCTTGCCCCTGATAGTTACTTCCGGGGGTAGTAACCTGAAGTCAAGAGGACCCCCAACCATGCGTCAAGAAAATGGCCGATAAGCGGTATTGCTTTTTTAGGATTTGTAAGTGACTGATTTATGGCGTCTCTCTAAGTTCTTGTTTGTTGGAAAAATAGTCAAAAAAGTCGCGGACTAGAGCCATTGCTCGGTATCACCAACTGATCCGCACCCCCAGGTTTCCCGCCGTTGCACGCTGCTGATTGCTGTCGATATTGCTGCTGTAATCGAGATTGGCGTAGATGCTGACGTTGCGCGCGACACTCATGTTCACCCCGATACCAAGATCCGCCCACGACGCGCGTTGCTCGGTGTCTATATCGGTGCTGCTGGCGAAAGTGACCGTGTCGGTGCCGGTAAAGGTGTGCCACAGATTGGCCCGCAGATAGGGTTCCACCGGCAGGCCGGCGAGGGTGTAGCGCCCCTTGATGCGTGTGCCGAGGCGACCGGTCCAGGCCGGATCGGCATCGAACGACACCCGGGAGATGCCGTCGTCCTGACTGTCGAGCTTGACCTGCTGATGAATGATTTGCGCCTGGGGTTCGATCACCCAATCGCCCGCCAGCGGGAACGGATAGCCGCCCTCGGCCGAGAGGCTGACCACGTGGCCCTTGTTATCGATTTCCAGGCCTCGATCGGAGTGGCTGTCACCGTCCAGCCAGGTGTACATCGCCACCGTGTCGAAGTACCAACCGGCGGGATCGGTGAGGGTCCAGTAGGCGCCGAGATGGTCGCCTTCAAGCTCTACCTTGCCCGCGCGCTTGTCCTCGAAGCCTTCGTTGAAACCATCTACATCACCCTTCAGGCGCGTGTGGCCGACAAAGACACCGCTGCGCTGGGTCTGGCCACCGGCGGTTTCCCGGCTATAGAGGTCGTTACCGACCTGGAAGCCCTTGATCGTGCCGTTGAGTTTCGGGGTGACGGTGCCGGCCCAGGTCTGGTCGAAGTTCTCGCCGTAGACGCGGCCCCAGCCGGCGCCGAACGCGCCTTTTTCGGTCAGCAGGCGTTGATCGCCTTGGCGCTCGTGGAAGGTACCGAGGGCTTTCATCGCAAGCAGGCCGGCGGCTGGCGGCAGGGCTGACCAGTTGGGAACTTCCTGGCGAAACAAGGTGATCGGCGCAGCGCCGGGTTGCGGCGTCGGCAAGGGCGGGCTGCCGGCGGCTGCGACCGGCGCTGCCACCAAAGGCACCAGCACCACCTCAGGGGGCAGGGTCGGATCCGGATTGGCCACCGCCACTTCAACCAGCGGCGGCGCGACCACGGACGAGCGCAGGTACCAGCTGTTTTCGCTGCCGGGCGTGACGCCGCCCTTGTACAGCACGTAGTTGAAGGCGCCCGCTGACAATGGGGTCTTGAGGCTGAAAGCGCTGGCGTCACTGGTGGCCGTACCCTGGGCCTCGACCACCTGAATGCCGTTTTGCAGGGTGGCGGCACCCGCGCCGTTGAGGTTGGTGACGTCGATGGTGGTGGTGCCGGTCAGGGTACCGTTGTTGACCACCAGTTTGTCGCTGGGCGAGCTGTCATCGCCGAGCACGCTTTGCACCAGCAGTTGGCCGCCGTTGCCGGCGTAGTTGCCTTGCACGGTCAGGGAGTCGCTGGTGCGGTTGTTACCGGTGCTCAGGTCGATGATCCCGGCGTTGTTCAGGGTGGCGAGCTGGCCGGCGGTGGCGGAGCTGATGCTGCCTTGCTCCGCGGTCAGGATGCTGCTGCCATCGATGTTGAACACGCCGGTTCCGGTGCCGCTGTCGCCGAGCACGAAACTGCCGGTGCCCAGATCCAGTTGCGAGCCGTTGTTGAGGTTTACGGTTTCGAAGTTGACGTAGCGGCCGGGCACCGAGGTGCTGGTCTTGTCGAAGGTCAGCACGTCGATGCCAATGCCACCATCGATGGTCGGAGTCTGGGCGAGGGTAGCTTCGCTGAGGTTGCTCAGGGTCGCGGTGTCATTGTCGCCTTCGAGCAGTACCCGTGAATGCAGGATACCGTTGCCATCCCAGACGAAGGTGTCGTTGCCGAGGCTGGTGCGGATCTCGCCGAACACCTCGCCGCCGGTGATGGTGACGCTGTCATTGCCGCCGCTGACGCTGATAAAGCCGCCGATAGTGCCGCCAGAAAGGATGATGGTGTCGGTGCCGAATCCCGTCACCACGTTGCCATCAACGATGCCGCCGGACATGTTGAGCAGGTTGTTGTCGAGCTTCATGTCGATCCGGCCGATACGGCCGCCGGTGATGGTCGCGGTGTCGCCATCCTCGAAGGCGCCGATGATTCGGCCGCCGGTCATGAAGAAAAAGTCTCGACTGTCACCCTGGGCAAGGGACTGAATGGTGCCGTCGGTCATGGTGAAATTGTCGATGCCATTGCCTTGTTCGACTGCTCCTGCGATCTGCCCGGCATTGATGGTGAGCCTGTCGGCACCGTCCCCCTGGATCAACGCTCCGTTGATCTGCCCGGAGTCCATGGTGACGATGTCGTTGCCGATCCCGAACGTGACTGTGCCATTGACCACGCCCGTGCCATTGGCCGGAAAGCTCAAGGTGTTGTTGCCCGCCAGATCAGTGAGAGGCCCGCTGGTGCCGCTGTCGCAGACATGGTTGTCGTTACCGGCGGTGGGGGCGAAGGTGCAAGCCGCTTGCAGAGAAGGGGACCAGCCTATGCATAACCAGATTGAAACGGCGCAGGCGCTGAAACGGTACTTGGGCAGATCACTGGATAACTTCATGCTCGTCTCCGCTTGTGGTCAGCGACTGAGTGGCCCCGTGTCAAAAATGACAAGGCATCAGTCGTCCTTGGCAGCACAAGTTGCGAGACAGCACCGGTAAGGCACTCACCCGAAATCGAAAACCTTCAGCAACGGCGGCTGCTATGGGTTGCACATCCATGGGTACAGGTCAGGGATGTGAGCAACGTATCAGCAGTTTTTTGCGGTATCTACTGACAGAAATAACAGGTCAATCGATTCAGCAGGCAATCAAATCGGGTTTTTTAGCAATTCAGAGGTGGACTTCAACCGCCAGCGGCAGGTGGTCCGAGAGATGGGTCCAGGGCTTCGTGCCGAGGATTCTGGGTTCGTGGCTGGTGGCGTTGCGCAGGTAGACGCGGTCCAGGCGCAGCAGCGGGAAGCGGGCGGGGTAGGTTTTGGCCGGGCGACCGTGGTGGCGTTCGAAGGCTTCGTGCAGGTAGTCGCGTCGGGCCAGGGCGGCGTTGCCTTGCAGCTGCCAGTCGTTGAAGTCGCCGGCGATGATCACCGGTGCCTGGTCGGGGAGGGATTCGAGCAGTTGGCAGAGCAACTGCAGTTGCAGTTGGCGATGGCTCTCGAGCAGGCTCAGGTGTACGCAGATCGCATGCACCTCGCGGTGGCCGGGGACGTCCAATACGCAGTGCAACAGCCCGCGGCGCTCGGGGCCGGTGATGGACACGTCGAGGTTGCGGTATTCGCGAATCGGGTACTTGGACAGCAGCGCATTGCCGTGGTGGCCATCGGGGTACACGGCGTTTCGCCCGTAGGCGAAGTCGCTCCACATGCTGTCGGCGAGGAATTCGTATTGGGAGATCGCCGGCCAATTGTTCAGGCGCGTTGAGTGGCCTTCGTGCTCGCCGACCACCTCCTGCAGAAACACCAGATCGGCCGAGGTACTGCGCACCGCTTCACGCAGTTCCGGCAGGATGAAGCGCCGGTTGAAGGCGGTAAACCCCTTGTGGGTGTTGACCGTCAGCACGCGCAGACGATGGATGGTCGATGGGGTGTTCAGGGATTCAATCGTCTGCGACTCGGAATGGCTGGTCACGTTCGCTCCTCTGGATCAAGGCATGTCTAAGTATGCGACTCATGGCGGGGCGGGCAGTTCATTTTCGTGATCCGCTGACCTGTCTACTGCGGGGTGTCAGGCTGCCAGCGTCATCGTTCACCTCCATTCGCGGGCAAGCCACGCTCCCACAGGGATTGATGGTGTGCGCGGACCCTGTGGGAGCCGGGCTTGCCCGCGAAGAGGCCGGCGCATCCAGCTGAAAATTTGTTGGCTGAAAAACCATCGCGAGCAGGCTCCACAGGGTTTGATGGTGCGCGCGGTATTTGCGGTCGACACAAAACCCTGTGGGAGCCGGGCTTGCCCGCGAAGAGGCCGGTGCATCCAGCAGAAAGTTTGTTGGCTGAACAGCTCATCGCCAGCAGGCTTGTTCCCACAGGAATTTGTATGAAATCCAGGGCTGGATTGGCCGGGCTCAGACGAAAACGATTTCATAGGGCAGGCGCATTCGGTCGAGCAGGACCCGGGGGATCAGGGGGGCGATGCCGATGGCGGGGTCGCCGTCGAGCTGGCTGGCGTAGGCGTGGGTCGCGTGGCTTTTGCGGGCGACGGTCCAGGTGTCGAGGCGGACCTTGCGGGCGCGATGCCAGGGGATGATGCCGCTGTCGCGGGTCGGCCAGTGCCAGGCCCAGACCGGCACCTCGTTGAAATCGGCGCCGGCGATGGTCGCGGCGTTGGCGCTGGCGCGGCCGACCGCCTCGTGGTCGCTGTTGCCGTCCTGTGACCAGGTGCTGAACACCACATCGCCCGGGCGCAGATAGCGGGCGATGAAACGGGTCAGTTCCACTTCATGTTCGGCCAGGGCATTGTCGGTGAAACCGCCGCGAATCCACTTAAGGCTGTGCATCGGCAAGCCCAGTCGGCGCAAGGCTTCGACACTCTCCTGGCCGCGAAACACACTCAGGCGTTTCTCCGACCACTGCCGCGAGCCCGGATGGCTGGCGCTGCCGTCGGTGATGGAGATCAATTGAAGAGGGTGGCCCAGGGTGCTGAGCAACTGCAGCAAGCCGCCGCAGGTGACCACTTCATCGCCCGGATGCGGGGCGATGACCACGGCGCGGGCGCCAGGCGGAACCAGGGTCTGGGGGTTGATGACCGGAACGTTGTCCAGCTGCGGGGCGCTATTCCAGATCTGCGCCGCCGCGCTGTTATCGAGCTGAGAGACCGGTTTCATGGTGACGTCCTTGTTGTCGTTGATAGCATTTTGCCGCGTTCCGAACCCTGGAACTGCCGCGTGCAGAGTATTGCTCATGTATCGAAATTCGTCGCGCCGATGTTCCGAGCGGTCGATATTTGTATCCCGCGTTCCCTGTAGCAGCTGGCGAAGCCTGCGTCCGGCTGCGCAGCAGTCGTAAAACCTGTGCACTCGATCCGCCTGATAGGCCGCAGTGTCTGAATTGGCGACTGC
>NZ_JBSVXG010000234.1:0-8626 GCF_054070595.1 Pseudomonas sp. SDO55104_S430
AACGACGCAGATCCAATGTGGGAGCGGGCTTGCTCGCGAAGGCGTCAGACCAGTCACCGCAGGAGTTCAGGGATACTCCAAAACCTCTTTGATCCGCCGCAAATGCCGCTCGATCCACCCCCGATCGATCACCCCCCAATCACGAATCCGATAGCGCCCGGCATGGTTGCGGGCGCCCTCTTCCTGTTCGAACTCGCAGACGATATCCAGATCCGCCAGCGCCGCAATGGTGTCCTGGGCCGTACGCCTTGGCATGCCGGTGACCTCGGTCAGTGCCGGAACGCTGCTGGCCAGGCCGCTGTCGATCAGGTAGGCCACGTACAGGCGGCGGTAGAAGCTGCTTTTGGTCTTGCTTACGTCCATCCATGCGCCTCTGTTTCAGAAGATGAAAAGTCCGGAAGATCTGTCTATTGCATGTCCCGCCAGGTCAGGTACACCCGCACATCGAACTCGATCTGGTGATAGCCCGGCAGCATGTGCTCGCACAACTTGTAGAACGCCTTGTTGTGATCCGATTCCTTGAAGTGCGCCAGCTCGTGAACCACGATCATCTTCAGGAATTCGGCGGGCGCTTCCTTGAACAGCGAGGCGATGCGGATTTCCTTCTTGGCCTTGAGCTTGCCGCCCTGCACCCGCGAGATGGTGGTGTGCAGACCGAGGGCGCGATGGGTCAGGTCCAGGCGGTTGTCGAACAGCACCTTGTCGATGGCCGGGGCATTGCGCAGGTATTCCTGCTTGAGGTCCAGCGCGTAGGTGTACAACGCCTTGTCACTCTGCACACCGTGCTGCTCGGGGTAGCGCTTGCTCAGGTAGTCGCCCAGCCGACCTTCGGCGATCAGCTGGCGCACCTGATCCTGCAGCGAAGCAGGATAAGCCTGGAGGTATTTCAACGCGGTCATCGCAAGGCAACACACATGACGAAAAGGTCGCCAGTGTAGCGAATTCAACCGCTGAGCGCGCTCCAGTCGAAGGGCTGCACAAAGCGCTCGGTGTCTTCGGCCATCATCGGCCGCGCCACCAGGAAACCCTGCACATACTCGCAACCGTTGGCTTGCAGCCACTCGTACTGCTCGACGGTTTCCACCCCTTCGGCGATCACCAGCATGCCGAAGCGTTTGCACAGTTCGATGACATTGGACACCAGCGCGGCGTCCCGTGAAGACTCGGGAATCCGGGCGATCAGGTGGCGGTCGAGCTTGAGCGTGTCCAGCTCCAGGTCCCGCAAATGCGCCAGGGAGCACGGCCCGGAGCCGAAATCATCCAGCGCCACCCTGACTCCCAGATTACGCAGCAGTCGCAGCTGCTTGCGGGTTTCTTCCGGGTGGCGCATCAACGCCTCTTCGGTCACCTCGACTTCCAGATGGCGAGGTTGCAGGCCATGACGCTCCAGCACCTGACGCAGTTCGGTCACCAGATTGGGCATGGAAAACTGAGTGCTGCTCAAGCTGACGCCCAGCACCAGATCCTCGGCGAACAGGGCTTCCCAGGCTTTGCGCTGTCCGGCGCCGCGCTGATAGATCCAACTGCCCAGGCGGCTGATCAAGCGCGCCTCTTCCAGCAAAGGCAGGAACAGACCCGGTGGTACATCACCGACACTCGGGTGCTGCCAGCGCAGCAAGGCTTCGAAGCCACGGATCCGACCGTCGGCGATGGCCACCTGCGGCTGATAGACCAGGTTGAAGTCGCGATTCTCGATGGCGGTGCGCACGCTTTCTTCGAGCATCAGCCGGGACCGGGCGCGGCCGTTCATGTCGTGATCGTAGAAGCGATATTGCTGGCGGCCGGCGCGCTTGGCTTCGTACATCGCGATGTCCGATGCCCGCAGCAGACCGTCCAGATTGGCCCCGCAATCGGGGTAGGTGGCGATGCCGATGCTCACACCGAGCGCGATATCCAGGCCGTCGATCTGCTGACAGATCGACACCCGCTCGATCAGTTTCTCGGCAATTCGCGAGGCCTGCTCGGGGAACTCGAGGTCGAGCAACGCGGTGAATTCGTCACCGCCGATGCGCGCCAGAATGTCGAACGGCCGCAGGCAGGCCTTCAATTGCTCGGACACCCAGCGCAGCACACGATCCCCCGATTCGTGACCGAGGGAATCGTTGACCCGCTTGAAGCCGTCGAGGTCCAGGTACATCAGCACCCAGGCACTGTCGTTGTGCTCACTGCGCAGCAGCAGGTTTTCCACGGTCTGGTAGAAGCCGCGGCGGTTGAGCAAGCCGGTCAGCGGGTCGGTGACAGCCTGGAATTCGAGCTGCTGATGCAGGTGGCGCACCACCGACATGTCTTGCACCGTCACCACCATCGCGTGCTGCTCGGCTGGCAGCGGCGCGCAGGACAATGCCACCGGCACTTGCTGCCCGCGCGCGGTACGCAGCAGCGCATCGTGCAGGCGGTAGGTCTCGCCACGCTTGTAGCCGTCCAGCAACTCCGACTCCGCCCACACGGGGACGTGTGGCTTTTGCAGGAAATCCAGGAATTCCTTGCCCTGCAGTTCCTGCACGGTGGCATTGAGCAGGCGCGACATCGCCGGGTTGGCGAAGTTGATCAGGCCGTCCTCGTTCACCACCAGGATGCCTTCGGCGGCGTTGTCCAGCACCGAGGCATTGAAAGCGCGAGCGACCTCCAGATCGTGGCTCAGGCGCTGCAAGGCCCGGCGATTGCGCTGGTGCTCCAGCAACGCCTGGACCTTGGGCTTGAGGATCTGCGGATCGAACGGCTTGAACAGATAATCCACGGCGCCGCTGGCATAGCCCTTGATCACGGCGTCCTGAGACTGCTCGTTGGCGGTCAGGAAAATGATCGGGGTCAGCCGCGTACGCTGGCTGCCGCGCATCAGGCGCGCGACTTCGAAACCGTCCATGCCGGGCATCTGCACATCCAGCAGCACCAGGTCGATATCGTGTTCGAGCAAAAGGCTAAGCGCCTCGAAACCCGAGGCAGCGGTGATGACCTGCCAGTCCTGGCGCTGCAACAACGCGCGCATGCTGATCAGGTTTTCAGGGTAATCGTCGACGATCAATAACGTTGAGTTGCCGTCAATTGGCGGGGATTGCGCGCATTCCATGCTGCTTCTCTTTGTTCGGGACGAGGCCGGCTTCTTGTGAAAACCGGACAGATACTATGGCTTCACTCTAGACCTGGATCCAAAAAAGCTGAAGCTGTCAGTGCGCCATCATTTAACCAAGGCATTAATTTACCGACTAACGGTCGCCTCTGAAAGCCAATGAAACCGCGAAGTATGGCTTTTTAACAGTTCTTTGACGCCACAGATCCGGCGATGCCAGCATTAACAAAAAAGTCTTCTATGTTTATAAAGGCCGCCGTCAAAGGCGCGTGTTAGAGCTTCTGGTACGCCCGTACTGCAAAAAATTCGTGGAAGCTTAGCCAATGATTGACCTTGCGTCCTGGAACCTCAGCGTTCCGGTCGGCAGTCCGCCGTACACCGTTGAAACCTCCAAACTGGTCAAAGGCTACAAGAATCAGTATTTCCATTCCGATACCGGCACCCTGTTTTTCTGGTCACCGGTGACAGGTTCGCGCACTGAAAACGCGATCTATCCGCGCACCGAACTGCGGGAAACCTACAGCAACGGCACGCTTAAAAACTGGTACTACCCGGACGCCGACAACCTGTTACACGCCACTCTAACGGTGAATCAGGTGCCCAGTTCGGGCAAGATCGTCATAGGCCAGATTCATGCCTATGAAAGCCAAAAGCCGCTGGTCAAACTCGAGTATCAATACAAGACCAAAACCCAGACCGGCAACATCGTCGCCAAGGTGCGCATGCATCCCGATGATGATGAAGGCCGGGTAATCACCATCGCCACCGGGGTTAAACTGGACCGCGAATTCTCCTACCTGATCCACTTGAGCCCCGGCGGCGCCCTTGGTCTGAGTGCCGCAGGTTACCAGTGGGACACCCAGATCAGCGCGACATGGCGGGTCAAGCCGTTGTATTTCAAGGCCGGGGTATATGTGCAGGACAACACCGGATACACCAGCGAAGGCGGGAAAGTGACGTTCAGCCGGCTGGATATCGATCACGACAAATGACGAATTCACATTGCTACCTGTGCCAGGCACGATCCCTGTAGCAGCTGGCGAAGCCTGCGTCCGGCTGCGAAGCAGTCGTAAAACCTGTGTACCGGATCGATCTATTAAACCGCGCTGCCTGAATTTGCGACTGCTTCGCAGCCGGACGCAGGCTTCGCCAGCTGCTACAGGTCCTGCGGCGGCTTAACTGACTGCATCAGGTCCGTCGCCTACAAAAAAACCCGCCTATCGGCGGGTTTTTCATATGACTCAAACGCGGAGGTCTTAGTTGACCTTGGCGTTCAACTCACCTTTCAGGTAACGCTGGTACATGCCTTCCAGGGAGATCGCTTTGATCTTCGAGGCGTTGCCGGCGGTGCCGAAGGCTTCGTAGCGGGCGATGCACACGTCGCGCATGGCGGTCACGGTGGCACCGAAGAATTTACGTGGGTCGAACTCGCTCGGGTTGGTGGCCATCAGGCGACGCATCGCACCGGTGGATGCCAGACGCAGGTCGGTGTCGATGTTGACCTTGCGCACGCCGTGCTTGATGCCTTCGACGATTTCTTCAACCGGTACGCCGTAGGTTTCTTTGATGTCGCCGCCGTACTGGTTGATGATCGCCAGCCACTCTTGCGGAACCGAAGACGAACCGTGCATCACCAGGTGAGTGTTCGGAATGCGCTTGTGGATTTCCTTGATGCGGTCGATCGCCAGTACGTCGCCGGTAGGCGGCTTGGTGAACTTGTAGGCGCCGTGGCTGGTGCCGATGGCGATGGCCAAGGCATCGACCTGAGTGCGCTTGACGAAGTCAGCGGCTTCTTCAGGGTCGGTCAGCATCTGGCTGTGATCCAGAACGCCTTCGGCGCCGATGCCGTCTTCTTCACCGGCCATGCCGGTTTCCAGCGAACCCAGGCAGCCCAGCTCGCCTTCTACCGAAACGCCGCAGGCGTGAGCCATGGCCACGGTCTGCTGGGTAACGCGGACGTTGTAGTCGTAGTCGGTCGGGGTCTTGCCGTCTTCGCCCAGGGAACCGTCCATCATTACCGAGCTGAAGCCCAGTTGAATGGAACGCTGGCAGACGTCAGGGCTGGTGCCGTGGTCCTGGTGCATGCACACCGGAATGTGCGGGAATTCTTCGATCGCCGCCAGGATCAGGTGACGCAGGAACGGGGCACCGGCGTATTTGCGGGCACCGGCCGAAGCCTGGACGATCACCGGGGAGTCAGTCTTGTCAGCGGCTTCCATGATGGCGCGCATCTGCTCAAGGTTGTTGACGTTGAAAGCTGGAACGCCGTAGCCGAACTCGGCTGCGTGGTCCAGCATCTGGCGCATGCTGATAAGTGCCATTGTTAGGGTCTCTCCCGGTTGAAGTCGTTAATCGTGCCAGCCTGCCGGAGCGGCGGCGGCTATTCAAGTTATTGCAGATCGGGGGTTGAGCCCGGGCTGCGGATTCGGTGTTGCATCATTTACGTAAGCGTCGAACACCTCACCCTGTAGGAGCGAAGCTTGCTCGCGAAGAGGCCCTCACATTCAACGCAGACGTTGTCTGATGAACCGCTTTCGCGAGCAAGCTTCGCTCCTACAGGATGGGGGCAGGCCTTATTGCGCCTTGCAACCACGCCCAATCAAATCATTGGTGGCGACCCAGTAAACCAGGCCTTCCTCACCTTTTATGTGAAACGCCAGCATGTCGTTGCTGTACAGCGCACCCGACGCGCCCGGCTCCTGCTTCAAGCGGTAGACCTGATCGGCGCCACCGAGTCGCACGTCGACCTGATTGCGGCTCTCGTCGGCGTAGCGCCAGACCACTTTGGCCTGGCTGTCGCAGGTCCAGGTGGTCCAGTTGTCTGCCGGGGCGGACGACTGGAACGGGTTCAAGTTGGAGCACCCGGCCAGCAATGCCAGCGCCGTAATGGCGATCAATCCTTTCATCCGTGTTCCTCGACCGGCAGCGCACGCCGCCGGCCCTGAGTAAAGAGTCAGACCCGTCAAGGGCATCCACGTTCCTTGGCGGGAGTCTGTGTCTCGTATTTGTCCAGGCCATCAGGCCCGGAACGCTTGTTGAGCACAGGATTGGTTTCCGCCTGCCAGTCAGCCTGGTAGCAGCCCTTTTCCTGTGCCGGCGTCTCGGGTACTTCGGGGGCCTTGGGATTACTCCCGCAAGCCGCCAGCGCACCCGCGACGATCAACAGCGCAAACGTTCTGACCATCTGAACACTCCCTTGCCTGGTCAAACGGCAGACCTCAGGCCTTGGCCCGGCTTTCCAGAACTTCAACGGCTGGAAGCACTTTGCCTTCGACGAATTCGAGGAACGCGCCGCCGCCGGTAGAAATGTAGGAGATTTGCTCGCCAACGCCATATTTGTCGATGGCCGCCAGGGTGTCGCCGCCGCCGGCGATGGAGAACGCCGCGCTGTCCGCGATGGCCTGGGCGAGGACTTTGGTGCCGTTACCGAACTGGTCGAATTCGAACACGCCCACCGGGCCGTTCCACAGGATGGTTTTCGACGATTTCAGCAGGTCGGCGAACTTCGCCGCGGTCTGCGGGCCGATGTCCAGGATCATGTCGTCGGCGGCAACGTCGGCGATCAGCTTGACGGTGGCCTCGGCGCTTTCAGCGAATTCCTTGGCAACCACGACGTCCACCGGCAGCGGTACGCTGACCTTGGCGGCGATGGCGCGAGCGGTGTCCAGCAGGTCCGGCTCGTACAGGGACTTGCCGACCGGGTGACCGGCAGCGGCCAGAAAGGTGTTGGCGATGCCGCCGCCGACGATCAGCTGGTCGCAGATCTGGCTCAGGCTGTTCAGCACGTCCAGTTTGGTCGACACCTTGGAACCGGCAACGATCGCAGCCATTGGCTTGGCCGGGGCACCCAGGGCCTTGCCCAGTGCATCCAGCTCGGCAGCCAGCAGTGGGCCTGCGGCCGCGACTTTGGCGAACTTGGCTACACCATGCGTGGAACCCTCGGCGCGGTGAGCGGTACCGAACGCGTCCATCACGAACACGTCGCACAGGGCGGCGTATTGCTGGGCCAGTTCGTCGGCGTTCTTTTTCTCGCCCTTGTTGAAGCGCACGTTTTCGAACAGCACGATGTCGCCGGCTTTCACTTCGACGCCGCCCAGGTAGTCAGCTACCAGCGGCACTTCACGGCCCAAAGCCTTGCTCAGGTAGTCAGCGACTGGCTTGAGGCTGTTCTCGGCGGAGAACTCGCCTTCGGTCGGACGGCCAAGGTGCGAGCAGACCATCACGGCCGCGCCTTTTTCCAGGGCCAGCTTGATGGTCGGCAGCGAAGCCAGGATTCGCGCATCGCTGGTGACTACACCGTCCTTGACTGGGACGTTGAGGTCTTCGCGGATCAGTACGCGCTTACCTTGCAGATCGAGGTCGGTCATCTTCAACACGGTCATGGGTCGCAGTTCCTGGGTTTCAAATCGGTTTTTAAGATCAGTTTTTTGAAGCGGCAGCTGCCTGCAGATAATGCTCTGCAACATCCAGCATACGGTTTGCAAAACCCCATTCGTTGTCGAACCAGGCCAGGATGTTCACCAGCCGAGGGCCGGAAACGCGGGTCTGACTGGCATCGACGATGGCCGAATGTGGGTCATGGTTAAAGTCACAACTGGCGTGCGGCAACTCGGTGTAGGCCAGAAGGCCCTTGAGCGGACCGCTGGAAGCAGCCTCGCGCAGGATCCGGTTGACCTCGGTGGCGTCGGTATCGCTCACCGTCTGCATCGTGATATCGAGGCAGGACACGTTCACCGTCGGCACGCGTACGGCTTTGGCCTGAATTCGCCCGGCAAGTTCCGGCAACAGGCGCTCGATGCCTCGCGCCAGACCGGTGGACACCGGAATCACCGACTGAAACGCCGAGCGCGTACGGCGCAGGTCTTCGTGGTGATAGGCGTCAATCACCGGCTGATCGTTCATCGCCGAGTGAATGGTGGTGATAGACACGTATTCCAGACCAATGGCCTGATCCAGCAGGCGCAACAGCGGCACGCCGCAGTTGGTGGTGCAAGACGCGTTGGACACCAGCAGTTCGTTGCCGCTCAGGCATTCCTGGTTCACGCCGTAGACGATGGTGGCGTCGACATCCGACTCGCTGGCCATCGGCTGGGAGAACAGCACCCGCGGCGCGCCGGCGTCGAGGAAACGCTGGCCATCTTCACGGGTGTGGTAAGCGCCGGAGCATTCCAGCACCAGATCGACGCCCAGGGACGCCCAATCGATGCCTTCGGGGGTGGCACTGCGCAGGACCTTCACGCAGTCGCCATTAATATGCAGACAATCGCCGTCGACCTTCACCTCACCGGGAAAACGCCCGTGGGTGGAGTCGAAGCGTGTCAGGTATTCGATGCTGGCCATGTCGGCCAGATCGTTGATCGCGACAATCTCGAACCCAGCCGCCGAGCCTCGCTCGAACAAAGCACGCAAGACGCAACGACCAATCCGGCCGTAGCCGTTGAGTGCAACTTTGTAGGGACGCGGTTGGGGCATGGGGGTTCTCGATTACCGTGGTGAATCCGTCAATGTCGCGTTGCCTGTCCCATTGTCTTCGCGGGCAAGCCTCGCTCCTACAGAACC
>NZ_JBSVXG010000235.1:0-8569 GCF_054070595.1 Pseudomonas sp. SDO55104_S430
AGTCGACATCTTCGTTACTGACACTCCGCATTCGCGAGCAAGCCCGCTCCCACAGGGTCTGTGCATGGCTGAGGTTTATTTAACCGCCGAAACACGCCACACCTTGTTCCCCACATCATCGGCCACCAGCAGATCTCCCTGCTGGTCGATCACTACGCCTACTGGCCGACCCATTGCCTCCTCCTTGTCATTGAGGAAGCCCGTCAACACATCAACCGGTTGCCCCACCGGTTTACCGGCACTGAACGGCACGAAGATCACTTTGTAGCCACTGTGCGGCTTGCGGTTCCAGGAGCCGTGCTGGCCGATGAACGCGCCTTCCTTGAATTGCGCCGGCAGGCGATTGTTCTCGGCAAAGGTCAGGCCCAGTGATGCGGTATGTGGGCCGACCGCGTAGTCCGGTGCGATGGCTTTGGCCACCAGTTGCGGATTCTGTGGTTCGACGCGCACGTCGACATGCTGGCCGTAATAGCTGAACGGCCAGCCATAAAACCCGCCGTCCTTCACCGAAGTGATGTAGTCGGGCACCAGGTCGCTGCCGATTTCGTCCCGCTCATTGACCGCGGTCCACAGCGCGCCGGTCGACGGTTCCCAGGCCAGGCCGTTGGGGTTGCGAATCCCCGAGGCGAAGATGCGGTGGTTGCCGGTGGCGCGATCCACTTCCCAGATCGCCGCGCGGCCTTCTTCCTTGTCCAGGCCGTTCTCGCCCACGTTGCTGTTGGAGCCCACCGTCACGTAAAGCTTGCTGCCGTCCTTGCTGGCGATGACGTTTTTCGTCCAGTGGTGATTCAGCGTACCACCCGGCAGATCCACCACCTTGATGGGCGGTGACTTGATCTCGGTGGCGCCGTTTTCATAGTGAAAGCGCAGCAGGCGATCGGTGTCGGCGACGTAGAGGTCGTTGCCCACCAGGGTCATGCCGAAAGGTGAATTGAGATTTTCCAGGAACACGGTGCGAGTTTCGGCGATGCCGTCGTGGTCGCTGTCGCGCAGCAGGGTGATGCGGTTCGGGCTTGGCGTGCCAGCGCCGGCGCGGCCCATGACTTTCTTGGTGATCCAGCCTTTGATGCCCTTGTTGTCATCGGGCTTGGGCGGAGCGTTGGTTTCGGCCACCAGTATGTCGCCGTTGGGGAGTACATAAAGCCAGCGCGGATGATCGAGGCCGTCGGCGAAGGCGGCGACCTGAGTGCCGCTGGCAGCCACCGGTTTTGAGCCGTCCGGCCAACCGATGGCCGGGGCGATGTTCATGGTCGGAAACAGGGTCTTGTTCGGCTCCGGCAGCTTCGGCGCGGGGCCGGTGCCATCCGAGACTTGCAGGCTGGAGGTTTCACCGCAGGCGACGAGCCCGCAGGCGAAACCGAGGACGAGAACGAGCTGGGGCTTGCGCATGCTGACCTTCCCTATGAATGCAGTGACTTGTTCAGTAGAGAAGCTTCGTTGCGCGATGGTTCAACCGGTCAGCCGTGCGCTTCCTTGAGCAGCATGGCGATGCCGGGGTGATAGTGGCCCGCTTCGTTGTGCAACTTGCGATAGGCGTAGGGGAAATACCAGGCCACGGCGCAGGTGTGTTCCTTTTGCAGGTCGTCGACCATGTCCTGCAATTCTTCGGGGCTGGCGCTGTGCTGGGTTTTCTGTGGCGCGACGAAGAGGCAGCCGAGTTTCAAGTCGCTGGCGTAGCTGATCCGTTTGGCACTGGTGGTGATGTCGTGCAGCGGTTGGCTCAGGTTCAGGTTGTTGACCCGCGGCCAGCGTTGCGTGGCCTGCAGCCAGGCGCGGGCTTCGGGCGTGGCGATGAACAGGTCCGCGCGGCCGTTGCGCTCGCCGTCTTCAATCTGCTTGCGGGTGGGCGATTGTTCCAGGGTGATGATCTCGGCCATCCACGCAGCCGCGCTGAGCAAACCGAGATTGGCTTTTTCATCGAGCCAGTAGGGCGTTTCACTGTCGCCACGGATGGCGTTGTAGCGATCGATACAGTCAAACCAGCGTTCCAGTACCGGGCGCAGGAATTCCAGCTTCGGATTGCTGATGATCATGCCTTGCATGGGGCTCACCTTTTTATTTTGGTGTGAATTGCCGTGAGTTATGGCTCTTTGATATCACTGCTGACAGTGTGGCACAAGATTGGCGTCAGAATATTGAGCAGCAGTCGATATTCCGGAATCAGGCCCCCGGCTTTAATTGACGCTCCACCCCCAACCCTCTAACCTTCGCCGCTTGTTTCAGGTGCTCTGTGGTCATGGCCGACAGAGTGAAACAGGGAAGCCGGTGAGCGGGCGATGCTATGCATCCAGGCTTGCGATCCCGGCGCTGCCCCCGCAACGGTAAATGAGTGAAGGCTGCGTCTTGAGCCACTGTGTCGACGACATGGGAAGGCGCG
Organism: Pseudomonas sp. SDO55104_S430; assembly: GCF_054070595.1. Taxonomy (NCBI): domain Bacteria; kingdom Pseudomonadati; phylum Pseudomonadota; class Gammaproteobacteria; order Pseudomonadales; family Pseudomonadaceae; genus Pseudomonas; species Pseudomonas sp. SDO55104_S430. The sequence goes on from NZ_JBSVXG010000235.1 coordinate 2,378, forward strand.
CAGCCCAGGCCCCGAGCCGCTCATGAGCCCGGAGACCGGCCTGATCCATCCAGATGGCATCACGGTGGGCGATGCCAGGCTTCCCGCTATCTATTCTTTTGCCTGCCCGCCGTTATTCCTGCCTCAACGGAGAGCTCCCCCATGACCGAATCTTCTGATCGTGACGAACGTCATCTGGCGCGCATGCTGCGCAAAAAAGCCGTGATCGACGAGCGTATCGCCAACTCCCCCAACGAATGCGGCCTGCTGCTGGTGCTGACCGGCAACGGCAAAGGCAAGAGCAGTTCGGCGTTCGGCATGCTCGCGCGGTCCATGGGCCATGGCATGCAGTGCGGCGTGGTGCAGTTCATCAAGGGCCGTAACAGCACCGGCGAAGAATTGTTCTTCCGCCGCTTCCCCGAGCAAGTGCGCTTTCACGTGATGGGCGAGGGCTTCACCTGGGAAACCCAGGACCGCCAGCGTGACATCGCCGCCGCCGAAGCGGCCTGGGCGGTGTCCCAGGAACTGCTGCGCGATCCGTCCATCGGCCTGGTGGTGCTGGACGAACTGAACATCGCCCTCAAGCACGGCTATCTGGATCTTGATCAAGTCCTCAGCGATTTGCAGGCCCGCCCGCCGATGCAGCATGTGGTAGTGACCGGTCGCGGCGCCAAGCCGGAAATGATCGAACTGGCCGACACCGTCACCGAGATGGGCATGATCAAGCACGCCTTCCAGGCCGGGATCAAAGCGCAGAAAGGCGTCGAACTGTGAATGCACCTCGTCATTGCCCGGCGGTGCTCATCGCCGCGCCGGCCTCCGGTCAGGGCAAGACCACCGTCACCGCCGCGCTGGCCCGTTTGCACCGCAACCAGGGGCGCAAGGTTCGTGTATTCAAATGCGGCCCGGACTTTCTCGACCCGATGATTCTCGAGCGCGCCAGCGGTGCGCCGGTGTATCAACTGGACATGTGGATGGTCGGCGAGCAGGAAAGCCGGCGCCTGTTGTGGGAAGCCGCCGGGGAAGCCGATTTAATTTTGATCGAAGGGGTGATGGGTCTGTTCGATGGCACGCCATCCAGCGCTGATCTGGCGCGGCATTTTGGCGTGCCGGTGCTGGGCGTGATCGACGGCACCGCCATGGCCCAGACCTTTGGCGCGCTGGCCCTGGGCCTGGCGCGTTATCAGCCGGACCTGCCGTTTGCCGGCGTGCTGGCCAACCGCGTCGGCACCTTGCGTCACGCGCAGTTGCTGGAAGGCAGCCTGACCGAGGGTCTGCGTTGGTACGGCGCCTTGTCCCGGGAAACCGGTATCGAATTACCGAGTCGGCATCTGGGGCTGGTGCAGGCCAGCGAGTTGAACGATCTCGATGTTCGCCTGGATGCCGCCGCCGATGCTTTGGCCAGCAGTTGCGAAGTCGCGCTACCGCCGGCGGTGGAGTTTGCCGCGCCGGATGTGATCGCTGCCGAGTCGTTGCTGGCCGGCGTGCGCGTTGCCGTGGCCCGCGACGAAGCCTTCGCCTTTACCTATGGCGCCAGTCTCGATTTGCTGCGGGCGATGGGTGCCGAACTGCGGTTTTTCTCGCCGATCCGCGACGCGCAATTACCCGAGGCCGATAGCCTGTATCTGCCGGGTGGTTATCCGGAGCTGCACCACGTGGCGCTGTCGCAAAACACCTCGATGCTCAACGCCATCCGCGCGCATCATGCAGCAGGCAAACCGTTGCTGGCCGAGTGTGGCGGCATGCTTTATCTGCTCGATTCGCTGACCGATGTCGAAGGCACTCGCGCTGAACTGGTGGGCTTGCTCGCAGGCGATGCAGTGATGCAGAAGCGTCTTGCCGCGCTGGCCTTGCAGGCGGTTGAACTGCCGGAAGGATCGCTGCGCGGGCATACCTATCACCACTCGCTGACCACCACCGACCTGACCCCGATTGCCCGGGGCCTGAGCCCTAATGGCGGGCGCGGGGCGGAGGCGGTTTATCGTGAGGGGCGGATGACGGCCTCGTATGTGCATTTTTATTTTCCGTCCAATCCGTCGGCGATTGCCGCGTTGTTGGCGCCGTCCTGTGAGGACGCCATCGCGGGCAAGCCCGCTCCCACAGTAGATAGTGTTCTGCCTGAAGAAATACGAACAAATGTGGGAGCGGGCTTGCTCGCGAAGAGGCCATGAGCGACACCACCTTCTCTGAAGCCGAACGCGCAGCCGTCTACCGAGCCATCGCCGAACGCCGCGACATGCGCCACTTCAGCGGCGGCACGGTCGAGCCCGAACTGCTGCGGCGTCTGCTGGAAGCCGCGCATCAGGCGCCGAGCGTCGGCCTGATGCAGCCTTGGCGTTTTATCCGCATCAGCGACCGCGACCTGCGGGGCAGGATCCGCGATCTGGTGGAAGAGGAACGCATTCGCACCGCCGAAGCCCTCGGCGAGCGCAGTGACCAATTCATGCAACTGAAAGTCGAAGGCATCAACGATTGCGCCGAACTGCTGGTGGCCGCACTGATGGATGATCGCGAGCGGCACATCTTCGGTCGGCGCACCTTGCCGGAAATGGACATGGCTTCCTTGTCCTGCGCGATCCAGAACCTGTGGCTGGCGTCCCGTGCCGAAGGGCTGGGGATGGGCTGGGTGTCGTTGTTCGAACCGCAGGCCCTGGCCGATTTGCTCGGATTGCCCACCGGTGCCAAGCCACTGGCGATTTTGTGCCTGGGACCGGTCGAGGAATTCTATCCGGCGCCGATGCTGGTGCTCGAAGGCTGGGCGCAAGAGCGTCCGCTGACTGAAATGCTGTATGAGAATTTTTGGGGAGTGCGTACATGAGTGTGGCGTTGTTGAGTGCCGCCGCGGTTGCGCTGGATGCGCTGCTGGGCGAGCCCAAACGCTGGCATCCGCTGGTGGTGTTCGGCCGTTTTGCCGAGCGCATCGAGCAACGTTTCAACGCGGGCGGTCGCGGCTGGCGCAGCCACGGCGTTACGGCGTGGGTAATCGCGGTATTGCCACTGACCTTGCTGGCCACCGCGTTTTCGTGGGCGCCCTACGTCGGCTGGCTCGTCGAGATTCTCGCGCTGTATTGCGCCTTGGGCATGCGCAGCCTCGGCGAGCATGTCGAGCCGGTGGCCAAGGCCTTGCGCGGTGGTGATCTGGAAGAGGCCCGCAAGCGCGTCAGTTATCTGGTCAGCCGCAAGACCAGCGAGCTGGATGAAACCGCCGTCGCCCGTGCCGCCACCGAGTCGGTGCTGGAGAACGGCAGTGACGCGGTGTTCGCCGCCCTGTTCTGGTTTGCCGTGGCCGGCGCGCCGGGTGTGGTGCTCTATCGTTTGAGCAATACGCTGGACGCGATGTGGGGTTATCGCAACGAGCGCTTCGAGCGTTTCGGCTGGGCGGCGGCGAAGATCGACGACGTCCTCAATTACATTCCCGCGCGTCTGGTGGCGCTGACCTACGCGTTGCTGGGCAAGCCCCGTCTGGCGCTGAAATGCTGGCGTACCCAGGGCCCGACCTGGGACAGCCCCAATGCCGGGCCGGTAATGGCCGCTGGCGCCGGTGCGCTGGGTGTGGAGCTGGGCGGGCCGGCGATTTATCACGGCGAGCTGCACGAGCGTCCGCAACTGGGTGAAGGCGCGCCGGCGGACGCGGACTCCATCGACCGCGGCTGGCAATTGGTCCAGCGCGGGGTATGGTTATGGTTGCTGATTCTCTGCGTGGGAGCTGAGTTCTATGCTTGAACACGGTGGACGATTGCGCAAGGCGGCGCTCGAATACGGCATCGAGGAAGCCGATTGGCTTGATCTGTCCAGCGGTCTGGCGCCCTGGCCGTTTCCGGTTCCCGAGATCCCGCTGCGAGCCTGGGCGCGCCTGCCGGAAAACGACGATGGTTTGGAGCAGGCGGCCTGCGATTACTACGGCACCCTGCAAGCCTTGCCGGTGGCCGGCTCGCAAATGGCCATCCAGTTGTTGCCGCGCTTGCGCCGGGCCGGCAAGGTTGGCGTGCTCTCGCCGTGTTACGCCGAACATGCCGAAGCCTGGCGTCGCAACGGCTACATCGTGCGCGAAGTGGTCGAGCAGGAAGTCGACTTCTTCGTCGACAGCCTCGATGTGTTGGTGGTGGTCAATCCGAACAATCCCACGGGCCTGAGCCTGAGCCTGAGCCCCAGCCGCTTGCTCGACTGGCATTCGCGGCTGGCCCAGCGCGGTGGCTGGCTGGTGGTGGACGAGGCGTTCATGGACAACACACCGCAACTGAGCGTGGCGCCATATGCCCATCAGGTCGGGTTGATCGTGCTGCGCTCGTTCGGCAAGTTTTTCGGCCTGGCCGGCGTGCGCCTGGGCTTCGTGCTGGCCGAGCGCAAGTTGCTCAGGCTGCTCGCCGAACAGGTCGGGCCATGGGCGGTGAGCGGTCCGACCCGGGTACTGGGCCAGGCTTGCCTGCGCGATACCGAAGGCCATGCGCGGCAACGCCTGCGCGCCGAGCAGGCCAGTGAACGGCTGGCGACGTTGCTCGATCTGCACGGCTTTAAGCCCCAGGGCGGTTGCGCCTTGTTCCAGTGGGTGGTGACCGATCGCGCCGGTGAACTGTACGAGTTCATGGCCCGGCGCGGCATTCTCCTGCGCCTGTTCTCGCAAACCGGCAGCCTGCGTTTCGGCCTGCCGGGCGACGACGCCGATTGGGCGCGCCTGAGCGCTGCCTTCGAGGCCTTTGCCAAGGACGCTTCATGACGACGTTGATGGTGCAGGGCACCACCTCCGATGCCGGTAAGAGCACGCTGGTGACGGCGCTGTGCCGTTGGGCCACGCGTCAGGGCGTGCGCGTGGTGCCGTTCAAGCCGCAGAACATGGCGCTCAACAGCGCGGTGACCGCGGACGGCGGCGAGATCGGGCGCGCCCAGGCGGTGCAGGCCCAGGCCGCGTTTCTGGAGCCGCACACCGACATGAACCCGGTGCTGCTCAAACCCAACAGCGACACCGGCGCGCAGGTGATCATCCATGGTCGCGCGGTCACCTCCATGAACGCTGTTGCCTATCACGACTACAAGGCCATCGCCATGCAGGCGGTGCTGGCTTCCCATGCGCGGTTGAGCGCGGTCTATCCGCTGGTGATGGTCGAAGGCGCGGGCTCGCCGGCCGAGATCAATCTGCGCGCCGGCGACATCGCCAACATGGGTTTCGCCGAAGCGGTGGACTGCCCGGTGGTGCTGATCGCCGACATCAACCGGGGTGGTGTGTTCGCGCATCTGGTGGGCACGCTGGAACTGCTTTCACCAAGCGAACAGGCACGGGTCAAGGGCTTCATCATCAACCGTTTTCGTGGCGACATCGCCCTGTTGCAGCCGGGCCTGGACTGGCTGGAGCAGCGCACCGGCAAACCGGTGATCGGCGTGCTGCCCTACGTAATGGACCTGCATCTGGAAGCCGAGGACGGCATCGATCAGCGCCAGGCCGACAAGGCAGAACAGGTGCTGAAAGTAGTGGTGCCGGTGCTGCCGCGCATCAGCAACCACACCGATTTCGACCCACTGCGCCTGCATCCGCAAGTCGACCTGCAATTCATCGGCCCTGGCCAGGCGATCCCTCCGGCCGAACTGATCATCCTTCCCGGCTCGAAAAGCGTGCGCAGCGACCTTGCGTATCTGCGGGCCAACGGCTGGGACACCGCGATCTCCCGGCACCTGCGTTACGGCGGCAAAGTGCTCGGGATCTGCGGTGGCCTGCAGATGCTCGGTGAGCAGGTGCACGACCCTCTGGGCCTTGAAGGTGCGCCGGGTTCCAGTGCCGGTTTGGGGCTGCTGGCCTTTGAAACAGTACTCGAGCAGGAGAAGCAGCTGCGCAATGTGCGTGGGCGTCTGGCCCTGGAGAATGCTGAAGTCAGTGGCTATGAAATCCATGCCGGCGTGACCACCGGCGTTGCCCTGGAAAACGCTGCGGTGCAGCTCGATGACGGGCGTTGCGATGGTGCGCAGAGCCTTGATGGGCAGATTTTCGGCACTTACCTGCATGGCCTGTTCGAATCGCCCGCGGCCTGTGGCGCGCTGTTGCGCTGGGCCGGTTTGCGGGATGTGCAAGAGGTGGATTACCACGGGTTGCGCGAGCGGGATATCGAGCGGTTGGCGGATCTGGTGGAGAAGCATCTGGATACCGGGTTGTTGCGTGAGCTGTGTGGAATCTAGGGTGGACTTGCCGGCCTCTTCGCGAGCAAGCCCGCTCCCACATGGGAACGC
>NZ_JBSVXG010000236.1:0-8568 GCF_054070595.1 Pseudomonas sp. SDO55104_S430
AACCGCTGACCTCCTGCATGCCATGCAGGCGCTCTCCCAGCTGAGCTATAGCCCCTCATCGTTGATGTCATCGCTGAGGACGGGGCGAATCTTAAGGGCGTATCGAAAGCCTGTCAAACTTATTTTTCAAAAAATTTAAAATTTTTTGTCGGCATAACAATCACTTACCGCCCTCCCCCGGAAATCCGGGGGTAAAACCGTCTCTGTAGCAGCTGCCGCAGGCTGCGTTCGAGTGCGAAGCGCTCGCCCTGCCCCTTCATGTTGTCCATAAAGGGGCGGCTGCGCAGCCCGATGCAGCCTCGTACCTCGGCAGCTGCTACAGGGAATCAGGCGATAGCGCCCAGCAGCTTTTCCCACTCTTTGTTTTCTTTCTTCGACACACCGCCCAGCAGGTCGATTGCCTGGCGCAAGCGGAAACGGGTCAGGTCCGGGCCGAGGATTTCCATCGCGTCGAGCACCGATACCGAGCTGGCCTGCCCGGTGATCGCGGCGAACATCAGCGGCATGGCATCACGCAGCTTCAGTTGCAGGGACTCGACCACTGCCTGAATCGTCGCGGTGATGTTGTCCTTCTCCCAGTGACGCAGGCTTTCCAGCTTCCAGAGGATCAGTTGCATCAGCTGACGCACCTGATCGCCCGAGAGCTTCTTGGATTCGAACAGGCTGGCATCCGGGTTCACGCCACCGGCGAAGAAGAAGCCGGCCAGCGGTGCGACCTGGCTGAAGGTTTCAACCCGGCCCTGAACGTGCGGCGCGATCTTCATCATGTATTCGGAATTGAATGCCCACTTCTGCACCCGTGCCGCGAACTCTTCCACCGGCAGGTCACGCAGCCACTGGCCGTTGAGCCACGACAGCTTCTCGATGTCGAAAATCGGCCCGCCCAGGGAAACGCGCTTGAGGTCGAAGTTGTCGACCATTTCCTGCAGCGAGAACTTCTCGCGCTCGTCCGGCATCGACCAGCCCATGCGGCCCAGGTAGTTGAGCATGGCTTCCGGCATGAAGCCCATGCGCTCGTAGAAAGTCACTGACGTCGGGTTCTTGCGCTTGGACAGCTTGCTCTTGTCCGGGTTACGCAGAAGCGGCATGTAGCACAGCTCTGGTTGTTCCCAGCCGAAGTACTCGTACAAGAGGATCAGTTTCGGTGCCGATGGCAGCCACTCTTCGCCGCGCAGGACGTGGGTGATGCCCATCAGGTGGTCGTCGACCACGTTGGCCAGGAAGTAGGTCGGCAGGCCGTCGGTCTTCATCAGGACTTGCATGTCCATGCGGTCCCACGGGATTTCAACGTCGCCGCGCAGCATGTCCGGCACCACGCAGACGCCTTCGGTCGGCACCTTCATGCGGATCACGTGCGGCTCGCCGGCAGCCAGGCGGCGGGCCACTTCTTCCTTGGACAGCAGCAAGGCGCGGCCGTCGTAACGCGGGGTTTCGCCGCGGGCCATCTGCTCGGCGCGCATCTGGTCCAGCTCTTCGGCGGTGCAGAAGCACGGGAAGGCATGGCCCAGGTCGACCAACTGCTGGCAGTACTTCTGATAAATGTCGCCACGCTCGCTCTGACGGTACGGACCGTGCGGGCCGCCAACGTCCGGGCCTTCGCTCCAGTCGATGCCCAGCCAGCGCAGTGCGTCGAAGATCTGCTGTTCGGACTCGCGGGTCGAACGCAACTGGTCGGTGTCTTCGATCCGCAGAATGAACTCACCGCCGTGCTGCTTGGCAAAGCAGTAGTTGAACAATGCGATGTAAGCGGTACCTACGTGGGGATCCCCGGTAGGCGATGGCGCGATGCGAGTGCGGACGGTGGTCATGGCATGTCTCGAAAAGAATGAAAAGCAAAGAAACAATCAAGCCGCGAATGGTAACAGGCGACACCCGCCCCGCTCCAGCGAACAGGGCATTTAAGCCAAGGTTGCGTCTGGAACGCCCGTATCACGCGGTGAATGGCCGAATATCAAGGGATGGCATTTACCGCTTGTCGGCTTCATGCCAGATTCACCTGCTGATAACTTTCCTTACATATTCTCGACTACAGTTTGCCCCATGCCTGCCCAACTCAAGCGTCGCCTGTCCGTTTTCCTGCTCCTCGTCCTGCTGATCGCCGGGGGCTTCTTTGCCCATTGGTTCTTCAAGGGGCGTTTTTATGAAAGCACCGACAACGCGTATGTCCAGGGCGAGATCACCCGTGTATCCAGCCAGCTGGGGGCGCGCATCGAGCAGGTGCTGGTGCAGGACAACCAGCACGTCGAGAAAGGCCAGGTACTGATCCGGCTCGAAGGCGATGATTTCCGCCTCGCCGTCGACCGCGCCAACGCCGCCCTCGCCACCCGCCAGGCCGAGCGCTTGCAAGCCCAGAGCAAGCTGACGCAACAGTCCAGCCTGATCGCCGCCAGCGATGCTCAGGTCGCCTCCACACAGGCCAGCCTCGGCCGTTCGCAGATCGACCTGGCCCGCGCCCAGACCCTGCGCAAACCCGGTTACGTTTCCGAAGAAAGGGTCACCACCCTCTCTGCCGACAACCACATTGCCCAATCGCAACTGAGCAAGGCCCAGGCCGATGCCCAGGGTCAGCGCCAGCAGGTCAATGCGCTGAACGCCGACATCAAGCGCCTCGACGCGCAGATCGCCAACGCCAAGGCCGATCTGGCCCAGGCCGAGCTGAACCTGACCCGCAGCGAAATCCACGCGCCGATCAGCGGCCTGATCGGCCAGCGCGCGGCCCGAGAAGGCCAGTACGTGCAGGCCGGCGCTTACCTGCTGTCGATCGTGCCCGATGAAGACATCTGGATTCAGGCCAATTTCAAGGAAACCCAGATCGGCCACATGCAGCCCGGGCAGAAAGCCGAGCTGACCTTCGACGCCTACGGCGACACGCCGATCGAAGCCCGGGTCGACAGCCTGTTCGCCGCCTCGGGCGCGCAGTTCAGCCTGTTGCCGCCGGACAACGCCACCGGCAACTTCACCAAGGTCGTACAAAGGATTCCGGTCAAGCTGACCTTCGCCGCCGATAACCCTCTGCGCGGCAAGATCCGCCCGGGCATGTCGGTGACCGCCACCGTCAACATCAAGGACGCCCCTGAATCCGCCGCGCACAAGGTAAGCAGCAAAGACAGCGCTGACGATGGCCGGTGATCAACTGATCCGTCCGGTCGGGGAACCGACCCGGCGGGACTGGATCGCGGTGATGAGCGTGATGCTCGGCGCCTTCATGGCCGTGCTCGATATCCAGATCACCAACTCCTCGCTCAAGGACATTCAGGGCGCCCTCTCGGCCACCCTGGAAGAAGGCTCGTGGATCTCCACCTCCTATCTGGTGGCGGAAATCATCATGATCCCGCTCACCGCCTGGCTGGTGCAGTTGCTGTCGGCGCGGCGGCTGGCCGTCTGGGTGTCATTGGGTTTCTTGGTCGCCTCGCTGCTTTGCTCCATGGCCTGGAGTCTGGAAAGCATGATCGTCTTTCGTGCGCTCCAGGGCTTTACCGGGGGCGCGCTGATCCCGCTGGCGTTTACCCTGACCCTGATCAAACTGCCCGAACATCACCGCGCCAAAGGCATGGCGATGTTCGCCATGACCGCCACTTTCGCCCCCTCCATCGGCCCGACCCTCGGCGGCTGGCTGACGGAAAACTGGGGCTGGGAATACATTTTCTACATCAACATTCCACCCGGCCTGATCATGATCGCCGGCCTGATGTACGGTCTGGAGAAGAAGGAAGCGCACTGGGAGTTGCTGAAAAGCACCGACTACGCCGGCATCGTCACCCTCGGTGTCGGCCTGGGCTGCCTGCAGGTGTTTCTGGAGGAAGGCCATCGCAAGGACTGGCTCGAATCGGACCTGATCGTCACCTTGGGCAGCATCGCCCTGATCAGCCTGATCACTTTTGTGATCGTGCAGTTTTCCAAACCCAATCCGCTGATCAACCTTGGCATCCTGGGCAATCGCAACTTTGGCCTGTCGAGTATTTCCAGTATCGGGATGGGGGTCGGGCTGTACGGTTCGATCTATCTGTTGCCGCTGTACCTGGCGCAGATCCAGAACTACAACGCCTTGCAGATCGGCGAAGTGATCATGTGGATGGGCGTGCCCCAGCTGTTTCTGATTCCGCTGGTGCCGAAGCTGATGAAGTACATCTCGCCGAAATGGCTGTGCACGGTGGGTTTCGGGTTGTTCGGCCTGGCGAGTTTTTCTTCCGGAGTGCTGAACCCGGATTTCGCCGGGCCGCAGTTCAATCAGATCCAGATCATCCGGGCCCTGGGCCAGCCGCTGATCATGGTGACCATCTCGCTGATCGCCACAGCGTACATTCTGCCCCAGGACGCGGGCTCGGCGTCGAGTCTGTTCAATATCCTGCGTAACCTGGGCGGCGCCATCGGCATCGCCCTCCTCGCCACCTTGCTGGATGCGCGGACCAAGACTTACTTCGATTATTTGCGTGAATCCATTGTGCCGAGCAATCCGCAGGTGGCCGAGCGCCTGGCGTCATTGACCGACAAGCTGGGCAATGAAAATGCGGCGCTGGCCAAACTCAGTGAGATTGCCCATCAGCAGGCGTCGATCATGGCCTACAACGATGCGTTTCATTTTGTCGGGATTGCGCTGGGGATCAGCATGGTGGCGGTGTTGTTGACCAGGACATTGCCGGCGGGGCTCAAGGCTGGGGAGGCTCATTGAGTTTTGTGTTGCCTTCGATGGCCTCTTCGCGGGCAAGCCCGCTCCCACAGTGATTGCTGGTGATTGCAAATTTTGTGTTCACCACAAAACCCTGTGGGAGCGGGCTTGCCCGCGAAGAGGCCAGCAGGAACAGCACAAAAATCAAACTGTGATCAACCGATCCCGCAACTTGGCAATCTCATCGCGCATCTGCGCCGCCGCTTCAAACTCCAGATCCCGCGCCAGCTGGTACATCTTCTCTTCCAGCGCCTTGATCCGCTTGGTGATCTCACCCGGCGAGCGCAACTCCGCTTCGTACTTGGCGCTCTCCTCGGCAGCCTTGGCCATGCCCTTGCGCTTCTTGCTGCGAGAGCCCGGCACGGTGGCGCCTTCCATGATGTCGGCCACGTCCTTGACCACCCCTTTGGGCACAATTCCGTTGGCCAGGTTGAAAGCGATCTGCTTGTCGCGCCGCCGCTCGGTTTCACCGATCGCCCGCTCCATGGAGCCGGTGATGCGGTCGGCATACAGAATCGCCCGACCATTGAGGTTACGCGCCGCCCGGCCGATGGTCTGGATCAGAGAACGCTCGGAACGCAGGAAGCCTTCCTTGTCAGCATCGAGAATCGCCACCAGCGACACTTCCGGCATGTCCAGGCCTTCGCGCAGCAGGTTGATCCCCACCAGCACATCGAAGGTGCCCAGGCGCAGGTCGCGGATGATTTCGACCCGCTCCACGGTGTCGATGTCCGAGTGCAGGTAACGCACGCGCACTCCGTGATCGGCCAGGTAATCGGTCAGGTCTTCGGCCATGCGCTTGGTCAGCGTGGTGACCAGCACCCGCTCTTCCAGCGCCACGCGCTTGGTGATTTCCGAGAGCAAGTCGTCGACCTGAGTCAGGGCCGGGCGGATCTCGATCTGCGGGTCCACCAGGCCGGTCGGACGCACCACCATGTCGATGACGCGCCCGGCGTGTTCGGCCTCATAGTTGCCCGGCGTGGCCGAGACGAAAATGGTTTGCGGGCTCACCCCTTCCCATTCGTCGAAGCGCATCGGTCGGTTGTCCAGCGCCGAAGGCAGGCGGAAGCCGTATTCCACCAGGGTTTCTTTACGCGAGCGGTCGCCTTTGTACATGGCGCCGACCTGCGGCACGCTGACGTGGGATTCGTCGATCACCAGCAAAGCGTCGGCGGGCAGGTAGTCGTAGAGCGTCGGCGGCGCCGCGCCGGCCGGCCGCCCGGACAGGTAGCGCGAGTAGTTTTCGATGCCGTTGCAATAACCCAGCTCGAGGATCATCTCCAGATCGAAACGGGTGCGCTGTTCCAGGCGCTGGGCTTCCACCAGTTTGTTGTTGGAACGCAGGTATTCCAGTCGCTCTTGCAATTCGACCTTGATGCCCTCGACCGCATCGAGCAGAGTTTCCCGCGGAGTGACGTAGTGGCTCTTCGGATAAAATGTGAAGCGTGGCAGCTTGCGCAGGACCTCACCGGTCAACGGATCGAACGCCGATAAACTTTCCACTTCGTCATCGAACAGCTCGATGCGGATTGCTTCGAAATCCGATTCCGCCGGGTGGATATCGATCACATCGCCGCGCACGCGGAAGGTCGCACGGGCGAAATCCATGTCGTTGCGCGTGTATTGAAGGTCGGCGAGGCGTCGCAGCAGCGCGCGCTGATCCAGCTTGTCGCCGCGATCCACGTGCAACACCATCTTCAGATAGGTTTCCGGACTGCCCAGACCATAGATGCAGGACACCGTGGTGACGATGATGGCGTCCTTGCGCTCCAGCAGGGCCTTGGTCGCGGACAGGCGCATCTGCTCGATGTGGTCGTTGATCGAGGCGTCCTTCTCGATGAAGGTGTCCGAGGACGGCACGTACGCTTCCGGCTGGTAGTAGTCGTAGTAGGAAACGAAGTACTCGACGGCGTTGTTCGGGAAAAACGCCTTGAATTCGCCGTACAACTGCGCCGCCAGGGTCTTGTTCGGCGCCAGCACCAGGGTCGGACGCTGCACCTGGGCGATCACGTTGGCGATGCTGAAGGTCTTGCCCGAACCGGTCACACCGAGCAGCGTCTGGTGGGCCAGCCCCGCCTCGATGCCCTCGACCATCAGGCGAATGGCTTCCGGCTGATCGCCGGCGGGCGCGAAACGGGTGACTAGCTCAAATTCGGACATGGATGATCTCTCTGTTCTCGGAGCACTGTTCTCGGCGCAACCGGCAGGAACGGGAAAGCCGCAAACGACGCGCGTCGTCGCAGGAAAAAGCGGGATTGTGCTCAATGTGGAGCCGATTGCCATCGCTTTCAAGGCAAACGTCCTACGTCCCTTGAAGTCTTTGATTACACCAATCGACTAACGGTCGAAAAATAATCGGAAAAACTTGGGCTAAAAACCGAATCGTCTGTCGCCATCGATGGAAGATGACCTCTATACTAGCTCCCCGTTTGTGCACCGCTCTAGTGCATTCGGCTGGAGCGCCACACGTCCCTCCACTCTCCATTCAGAGCCGCCGCAAAAATGAGCCTGTTCTCCGCTGTCGAAATGGCACCCCGCGATCCAATCCTGGGCCTCAACGAAGCATTCAACGCCGATACCCGTACCGATAAGGTCAATCTGGGGGTAGGTGTTTACTGCAACGAGGAGGGGCGAATTCCACTTTTGCGCGCCGTTGTCGAAGCCGAGACGATTCGCGTCGCTCAACACGCTTCCCGTGGCTACCTGCCAATCGACGGTATCGCTGCCTACGACCAGGCCGTGCAAAAACTGCTGTTCGGCAATGATTCGCCACTGATCGCTGCTGGCCGCGTGGTCACCACCCAGGCCGTCGGCGGTACCGGCGCGCTGAAAATCGGTGCCGACTTCCTCAAGCAACTGCTGCCGAACGCCGTCGTGGCCATCAGCGACCCGAGCTGGGAAAACCACCGCGCGCTGTTCGAAACCGCCGGTTTCCCGGTGCAGAACTACCGCTACTACGACGCCGCGACCCACGACGTGAACCGCGCCGGCCTGCTGGAAGACCTGAACGCGCTGCCGAACGGCTCGATCATCGTGCTGCACGCCTGCTGCCACAACCCTACCGGCGTTGACCTGAGCCCGGCTGACTGGAATAACGTTCTGGAAGCCGTGAAGGCCAAGGGTCACGTACCGTTCCTCGACATGGCCTACCAGGGCTTTGGCGACGGCATCGACGAAGACGCCGCCGCCGTGCGCCTGTTCGCCGAGTCGGGCCTGACCTTCTTCGTGTCCAGCTCGTTCTCCAAATCCTTCTCGCTGTACGGCGAGCGCGTTGGCGCCCTGTCGATCGTCAGCGAATCGAAAGAAGAAAGCGCGCGCGTGCTGTCGCAGGTCAAGCGTGTGATCCGCACCAACTACTCCAACCCGCCGACTCACGGTGCAAGCATCGTCGCGGCCGTGCTGAACAGCCCGGAACTGCGCGCCCAGTGGGAAGCCGAGCTGGCTGAAATGCGCCTGCGCATCAAGGGCATGCGTACCCAGATGGTCGACCTGCTGGCGAAAAACGCTCCACAGCGCGACTTCAGCTTCGTCGGTCGCCAGCGCGGCATGTTCTCCTACTCGGGCCTCTCCGTTGAACAGGTTCACCGCCTGCGCAACGAGTTCGGCATCTACGCCCTGGACACCGGCCGCATCTGCGTGGCGGCGCTGAACCAGAGCAACATCAAAGTCGTGACGGATGCGATCGTTCAGGTGATCTGAACCGCAGGCTGAGACGAAAAACGGGAAGCCAGGCGGCTTCCCGTTTTTATTTGTGGCAGATAAATCTCAAGACAGCGCCTGCGCCCACTAAACTCCACAGCAATTCAATGTGGGAGCGGGGTTGCTCGCGAAAGCGGTGTGTCAGGCAATACAGATTTTGCCGACACATCGCCCTCTCCAACCAACCCCCCCCCCCAAATTTT
>NZ_JBSVXG010000237.1:0-8465 GCF_054070595.1 Pseudomonas sp. SDO55104_S430
GCGTCGTGCCATGCAATATTTATGTCGACTGTCACACCGCATTCGCGAGCAAGCCCGCTCCCACAGGGGAACATGATCAGGCATTAAATCGTGGGCACAAAAAAACCGGCTAACAAGCCGGTTTTTTCATTTCAACACCGCAGAATCAAGCGTTCTGCAAGCCGTCGAGGTAACGCTCGGCATCCAGTGCAGCCATGCAGCCGGCGCCGGCCGAGGTGATGGCCTGACGGTAGACGTGGTCGGCCACGTCGCCGGCGGCGAAGATGCCTTCCAGATTGGTGGCGGTGGCGTTGCCGTCACGGCCGCCGTGCACGACCAGGTAGCCGTCTTTCAGAGTCAGCTGGCCTTCGAACAGCGAAGTGTTCGGGGTGTGGCCGATGGCGATGAACACGCCGTCGACTTTCACTTCGTCGAAGCTGCCGTCGTTGTTCTTCAGGCGAGCACCGGTCACGCCCATGTTGTCGCCCAGGACTTCGTCCAGGTTCGAGTTCAGCTTCAGGATGATCTTGCCTTCAGCCACGCGAGCGTTGAGCTTGTCGATCAGGATCTTCTCGGCGCGGAAGGTATCGCGACGGTGGATCAGGGTCACGGTGCTGGCGATGTTGGCCAGGTACAGAGCTTCTTCAACCGCGGTGTTGCCGCCACCAACAACAGCCACTGGCTTGTTGCGGTAGAAGAAACCGTCGCAGGTCGCGCAGGCCGAAACGCCCTTGCCCATGAACGCTTCTTCGGACGGCAGGCCCAGGTAACGAGCGCTGGCGCCGGTGGCGATGATCAGGGCATCGCAGGTATAGGTCGCGCTGTCGCCGGTCAGGGTGTAAGGCTTGGCAGCGAAGTCCACGGCGTTGATGTGATCGAAAACGATCTCGGTCTCAAAACGCTCGGCGTGCTCGCGCATACGCTCCATCAGCGCCGGGCCGGTCAGGCCGTGGACGTCGCCCGGCCAGTTGTCGACTTCGGTGGTGGTGGTCAGTTGACCGCCGGCCTGCATGCCGGTGATCAAAAGTGGCTTGAGGTTGGCGCGGGCGGCATAGACCGCGGCGCTGTAACCGGCAGGGCCGGAACCAAGAATAATCACTCGCGAATGACGGACTTCAGACATGACCTGCTCCTGTTGACCGGCCCGGAACATCTGGCGCGGTACGCCGGTTTGCCGGCGAGAATAAAAAAGGACCGTTGTAAGCACTTGGGGAAGGCTTCGGTTCCACAGCCCTGTAAAAGAATGGCTGCAGCGTATCGAGAGGGCGAAGATTAAGGAAATACGGTTTAACAATCCAGCTCATAGGTGGTCTCTATCCCGACACAGTGTGTATTCGGACGCCTTTGTTACAGTTAATGTCGATACCGCCACCGCGCTTTCGCGCCTGTCGCAAAGCCGGTAAGGTCGGCGCGATTTCCTTGCTCGGAGCACGTTATGCCCGCCCCTGTACTGTCAGGCCCGCAATACCTGCGCGAAGGCCTCAATCTGGTATTGAGCCCCAGCCTGCGTTTATTCGTGTTGTTGCCCCTGGCAATCAACTTGGTGCTGTTCGTCGGATTGATATATCTGGCCGGCCACCAATTCAGCCTGTGGGTCGATACGCTGATGCCGTCGCTGCCCGACTGGCTAAGTTTCCTCAGCTACATCCTGTGGCCCTTGTTCGTGGTGCTGGTGCTGCTGATGGTGTTTTTCACCTTCACCATGCTCGCCAACGTCATCGCCGCGCCGTTCAACGGCTTCCTCGCGGAAAAGGTCGAAGTGGTGGTGCGCGGCACCGACGACTTTCCGGCTTTCAGCTGGGGCGAACTGATCGCCATGATCCCGCGCACCTTCGCCCGTGAGATGCGCAAGCTCGGTTACTTCCTGCCCCGGGCGATCGGCCTGTTCATCCTCTCGTTCATTCCCGTGGTCAACATCATCGCCGCGCCGCTCTGGTTGCTGTTCGGGGTGTGGATGATGGCCATCCAATATATCGACTACCCGGCGGACAACCACAAGCTGGGCTGGAACGAGATGCTCGCCTGGCTGCGTCAGAAGCGCTGGCAGAGCATGAGCTTCGGCGGCATCGTCTATCTGGTGCTGCTGATCCCGGTGGTCAACATTCTGATGATGCCGGCGGCGGTGGCCGGTGCGACCCTGTTCTGGGTCCGTGAACGCGGTGCCGAGAACCTGGTGAGCGAACGCTGATCCGGTCATAAATCCATCATCTGAACGTCACAACGTCGACATGGCCTCAGCCGACACTGATGCCATGACGACAGCTCTGCATATCACTCTGATCACCGAAACCTTCCCTCCCGAAATCAACGGTGTGGCCAATACCCTTGGCCGCTTGTGCGAAGGTTTGCGCGCGCGCGGGCATCAGGTTGAACTGGTGCGACCGCGTCAGGGTTGCGATCAGTCGGCGGGCAGCGACGATGAATTGCTGCTGTGCCGGGGCTGGCCGCTGCCGGGTTATCCGGGCCTGCAATGGGGTCAGTCGTCGATGCACAAACTGCTGCGGCGCTGGAAGCGGCATCGCCCGGATGTGTTGTACATCGCCACGGAAGGCCCGCTCGGCTTGTCGGCCCTGCGCGCGGCGCGACGCCTGGGGATTTCGGTGGTCAGCGGTTTTCACACCAACTTCCAGCAGTACTCCAGTCAGTATGGCCTCGGTTTGCTGACGCGCCTGCTGACCCACTATCTGCGCTGGTTCCACAACCGCTCCAACCTGACCCTGGTGCCCAGCGTCAGCCAGCGCATGGAGCTGGAGCGCCGGCAGTTCGAACGCCTGGCACTGCTGTCCCGTGGCGTCGACAGCCAGCTGTTTCACCCGGCCAAACGCCTGGACGCGCTGCGTGCGCAGTGGGGCCTGGGCGAGAAGGACATTGCCGTCATGCATGTCGGGCGCCTGGCACCGGAGAAAAACCTCGGCCTGCTCAAGCGCTGCTTCGAAGCTCTCAAGGCGAGTTATCCACAGCGCACCCTGAAGCTGATCATTGTGGGTGATGGACCGCAACGTCTGCAGATGGAAAGCGAAATGCCCGAGGCGATTTTCTGCGGCGCACAACGGGGTGAAGCCCTGGCCAGCCACTATGCGTCGGGGGATGTGTTCGTGTTTCCAAGCCTGACCGAGACGTTCGGCAATGTCGTGCTCGAGGCGCTGGCTTCCGGGCTCGGTGTGGTCGCTTACGATCAGGCTGCGGCGGCGCAACATATTCGTCATGGCTACAACGGCGTGCTGGCGATGCCTGGGGATGAAGAGGCGTTCTGCGATGCGGCGGTGTGGATGCTGGAGCAGGACGAGACCTTGCGCTGCATGCGCTTGAATGCGCGACAGCATGCGAGTCGCCAGGGATGGGCGGCGATTGTCGAGCAGTTCGAGGGGCAGTTGCGGGGGGCTTGTTTGGGGGAATTGGTGGTGCCGAATGCGCCGACCTTGCCTTGATTTTTTTTGACCTTAAGTCCGTCATCGCGGGCAAGCCCGCTCCCACAGGTTCAGGTCGCGCCCACCTACTCACCTGTTTAACGAGATCCCGCGTGCCCGACGCCATTCTGCGCCTTGCCCTGCCCTCGCCGCTGCGCCGCCTGTTCGACTACCGCGCCCCGGCCGGGATCCTGCGCGCGCAATTGCAGCCCGGCATGCGCCTGCGGGTGCCGTTCGGTCGGCGCGAGATGATCGGGATTCTGGTGGAAGTGGCCGAGACCAGCGAAGTCCCGGCAGAAAAGCTAAAACCCGCCATCGCGCTGCTCGACGCCACGCCGCCGCTGCCGCCCGCGTTGTTCAAGCTGTGCCTGTGGACCGCCCAGTATTATCAGCACAGCCTCGGCGACACCCTGAGTTGGGCACTGCCGGTGTTGCTGCGTCAGGGCGAACTGGCCGAAGCGCGCCAGGAACGCTTCTGGTCCGTTGCCCCCGGCGCAAGCCTCGACGATCCGCGCATCGCCCGCGCCCCTCGTCAGCGCGAGGCCCTGGCCACCTTGGCCCAGCACCCCCATGGCGTCGCCCACCAACTGCTGAGCAAGCTGATGCTGAGCAAGGACAGCCTAGATCTGCTGCTGGCCAAGGATCTGGTGCAGGTCGAAATCCGCCGCCACGCGCCTGGCGCCCGCCACGAGCACTGGCTGGCTCAGCCGGAGCTGCCGCTCAACGCCGAACAAAGCGCCGCCTGCGAAGCGATTCGCGCCGGGTTCGACAGTTATCACGCATTCTTGCTTGCTGGGGTGACCGGCAGCGGCAAGACCGAAGTGTATTTACAGCTGATCCGCGAAACCCTGGAAGCCGGCAAACAGGCCCTGGTGCTGATCCCGGAGATCAACCTCGGTCCGCAGACCCTGGCGCGCTTCGAACAACGCTTCAATGCGCGCATCGCATTGCTTCACTCGGCGGTCAACGACCGTGAACGGCTCGACGCCTGGCTCGCGGCCCGGGACGGCGAGGCCGACATCATTATCGGCACCCGTTCGGCGCTGTTCACGCCGATGAAAAATCCCGGGCTGATCATTATCGACGAAGAGCACGACGGCTCTTATAAACAGCAGGAAGGCCTGCGCTATCACGCCCGGGACTTGGCACTGGTGCGCGCCCGGCAGGAAAACATTCCGATTGTCCTGGGTTCGGCCACGCCTTCGCTGGAAAGCCTGCACAACGCCTATACCGGCCGTTACGGCCTGCTGCGACTGAACGAACGTGCCGGCGGCGCGAAACAGCCACGCTTCCTGCGCCTGGACGTGAAAAGCCGACCGCTGGACAGCGGTATTTCCGGACCGATGCAACAAGCCATCGGCCAGACCCTGGCAGCGGGCCAGCAAGTGCTGGTGTTCCTCAACCGCCGAGGCTTCGCGCCTACGCTGCTTTGCCACGACTGCGGCTGGATGTCCGAATGCCAGCGCTGCGACGCGCGCATGACCGTGCACCAGCGTTATGGCGAGCTGCGCTGTCACCATTGCGGCTACGTCGAACGCACGCCGCGTCAGTGCCCGAAATGCAACAAAGTCGACTTGCGCCCTGTTGGCGCCGGCACCGAGCGGGCGGAAGAGCGTTTAGCGATCCTGTTCCCGGACTACCCGGTATTGCGGGTCGACCGCGACAGCACATCGCGCAAGGACGCGATGAATCAGCTGTTCGCGACCATCCAGAAAGGCCAGCCGTGCATTCTGGTGGGCACGCAGATGCTCGCCAAAGGGCACCATTTTCCGCGGGTCACCCTGGTGTCGATTCTCGATGCCGACGGCGGCCTGTTTTCCGGCGACTTCCGCGCCAGCGAGCGCATGGCGCAACTGATCGTCCAGGTCGCCGGGCGTGCCGGCCGGGCGGAGGAACCGGGCCGGGTGATCATCCAGACGCACCTGGCGGACCATCCTTTGTTGGTGCAATTGACCGAACAGGGTTACTTCGCCTTTGCCGAGCAGGCCCTGAGCGAGCGCCGCGCGGCGGGGTTGCCGCCGTTTGCGCACTTGGCATTGCTGAGGGCCGAAGCGCACAAGCCGGGTCAGGCGGAAGGCTTTCTGGATGAGGCGTGCAGCGAGGCTGAGCGGTTGCTGGTTGAGCAGAATTTGACCGGCATCGAACTGCTGGGACCGGTGCCGGCTCCGATGGAGCGTCGGGCCGGGCGGTTCCGTGCGCAGTTGCTGCTGCAGGCCACGGCTCGGGCGCCGTTGCACCGGTTGCTGGCCAACTGGTTGCTGGTGCTGGAGCAGATGCCGAGCGGGCGGGCGGTGCGTTGGTCGCTGGATGTCGATCCGGTCGATTTGTATTGATTTTGCGGTAGTCATCGCGAGCAGGCTCGCTCCCACAGAGTATTTGTGCACGCCGCTCCATTGTGGGAGCGGGCTTGCTCGCGATGGCGGGCTATTTTTCGCCACACATCCACAACCTGCCTGCTAAGGTTGGCAAGCCCGGCTTCGCCACGGATAATGCCCAGTTTTTCCACCAGCGCACGATGCGCCGCCGCGCCTGCGGTCGAAAGAGAAGACCATGAAAGACACCATTCGCCAGCTGATCCAACAAGCCATCACCCAACTCGTCAACGAAGGTGTGTTGCCTGAAGGCCTGTCGCCGGCGATCCAGGTGGAAAACTCGCGCGACAAGAAGAACGGCGACTTCGCCAGCAACATCGCCATGATGCTGGCCAAACCGGCCGGCATGAAGCCGCGCGATCTGGCGGAAAAGATCATCGCCGCCCTGCCGGCTGACGAAAACGTCTCCAAGGCCGAGATCGCCGGCCCGGGCTTCCTCAACTTCTTCCAGAACACTCAGGCCCTGGCTTCGCGCCTGGACGCCGCGCTGGCCGATGCAAATGTCGGCGTGCGCAAGGCAGGCCCAGCCCAGCGCACCGTGGTTGACCTGTCCGCGCCGAACCTGGCCAAAGAGATGCACGTCGGCCACTTGCGCTCGACCATCATCGGCGACGGCGTGGCCCGCGTTCTCGAATTCCTCGGCGACGAAGTTATCCGTCAGAACCACGTTGGCGACTGGGGCACCCAGTTCGGCATGCTGATGGCCTATCTGCAGGAAAACCCGATCACCAGCGACGAGCTGTCGGACCTGGAGAACTTCTACCGCGCGGCCAAACAGCGTTTCGACGAATCCGAAGAATTCGCCGACCGCGCTCGCGGCCTGGTGGTCAAGCTGCAAGCTGGCGACGCCGACTGCCTGGCGCTGTGGACCAAGTTCAAGGACATCTCGCTGTCCCACTGCCAGAAAATCTACGAACTGCTGAACGTCAAACTGACCATGGCCGACGTGATGGGCGAAAGTGCCTACAACGACGACCTGATCAACGTGGTCAACGACCTCAAGGCCGCCGGGATGCTGGTGGAAAGCAACGGCGCCCAGTGCGTATTCCTCGACGAGTTCAAGAACGCCGACGGCGATCCGCTGCCGGTGATCATCGTCAAGGCCGACGGCGGCTACCTCTACGCCACCACCGACCTCGCCGCCGTGCGCTACCGCAGTGGCAAGCTCAAGGCCGATCGCGCCCTGTACTTCGTCGACCAGCGCCAAGCCCTGCACTTCCAGCAAGTTTTCGCCGTGGCCCGCAAAGCCGGCTTCGTGACCCATCCGATGGAAATGGAACACATGGGCTTCGGCACTATGAACGGCGCCGATGGCCGTCCGTTCAAGACCCGTGATGGCGGCACCGTGAAGCTGATCGACCTGCTGACCGAAGCCCAGGAACGCGCTTACACCCTGGTGAAAGAGAAGAATCCGGAACTGGCCGAAGCCGACCTGCGCAACATCGCCAAGGTGGTGGGCATCGGCGCGGTGAAATACGCCGACCTGTCCAAGCACCGCACCAGCGACTACAGCTTCAACTTCGACCTGATGCTGAACTTCGAAGGCAACACCGCGCCGTACCTGCTGTACGCCTACACCCGCGTGGCCGGTGTGTTCCGCAAGCTGGGCAAGGATTTCAGCGAAGTCGAAGGCCAGATCGTTCTCGAAGCTGCGCACGAACTGGAACTGGCGGCGAAACTGGCGCAATTCGGCGAAGTGCTGAACAACGTGTCCGAGAAAGGCACGCCGCACATTCTCTGCACCTACCTGTACGACGTTGCGGGCCTGTTCTCCAGCTTCTACGAGAACTGCCCGATCCTCGCCGCCGAGACCCCGGAACAAATGCAGAGCCGCCTGCGCCTCGCCGCGCTGACCGGCCGTACCCTCAAGCAAGGCCTGGAGCTGCTGGGTCTGGAAACTCTGGAGCGCATGTAAGTTGGCTGCCAAGAAAAAACCCGCACCCAAACGTGGCGCCAGCCGTTACCAAGCTCCAGCGAAGCAACCGATACCGGGTTGGCTGTGGATGGCCATCGGCCTGACAGTCGGTGCCTTCATCGTATTCCTGATGAAACTGGAACCAGGCAAGGGCAGCGACACGGTCAAGCGCGAGAAGGTCGAGCAGCAACAGAAAGCCACCAAGATCGCCGAGGCCAACAAGACCCCGCCGAGCCCGACGCAGCCGGTGAAGCCGAAGTACGACTTCTATACGCTGCTGCCGGAATCGGAGGTGATCGTGCCGCCGGATGCGGTGCCGGAGAAAACCCTGCCGACGCCACAGGTACCGGCCGTTCCGACCACGCCTGTGACCCCGGCCGAAGCGGCGAAGATCGATACGGCTCGCGCTCAGGCTGCCCTGGCCGGCATCACCCCGCCGCCAGCACCGCCTGTCGCCAAGGCCGCGCCGGTGACCAAGTTCTTCCTGCAGGCCGGTTCGTTCCGCAAGGAAACCGACGCCGACAAGGTCCGTGCGCAGATCATCCTGCTCGGCCAGGCGGTGGCGGTGGAATCCGGCACGGTCAAGGACGAGACCTGGTATCGGGTGTTGGTCGGGCCGTTCAGCAACCGTGAGCAGCTGACCACGGCGCAGAAACAACTGGCGGGTGCCGGTTTCAGCAACCTGTTGTTACAACAACGCCAGAGCCGCTGACCCCAACCGAAATACCTGTGGCGAGGGGGCTTGCCCCCGCTGGACTGCGCAGCAGTCCCATCTTTTTGGGGCCGCTTCGC